>CAZCMU010000020.1:0-22849 GCA_964499725.1 uncultured Opitutales bacterium | reverse complement strand
AACCGACGATGTTCGCCGCCTGCACGATGTTCTCCACCAGGCTCGCATAAACGGCAATAATGATGGCCACCAGACCCCAAAAGGCGGTGAAGCATTGGGAAACCAAAACATAATGAGCCTGGCTCTCATCATGTCGGAAAAGGTGGCGGTAAAAATCCACCATGGTGGATGAGGCCAACGCGTTGAGCTCCGCTGCCTTGGAGCTCAGCGCTGCGGCAAAAAACGCGGCCACCAACAGACCGATGAGGCCGTGCGGCAGATAATTCAAAATAAACGTGATAAAAACATAATCGGCTTCGTTGGCCGTGGTGGGCGGATGCGTGGCTTGCAATAATTCTCCGGCACTTTTGCGCGCAACTTCGGCGCGCGTGTTGGCCGCCTGGACTTTGACCAGTGCGGTCCGGGCCGCCGCTTCATCCCCGCCATGCCGCGCCGCCAGCCAGGTTTGCAATTGACGCTCCTCTTCGCCGCGGGCCCCCGCAAAATTGGCCTCCACTGCCAGCAGTTTGTCCGCCGGGGCTTTTTGCGCCAGGAATTCCTGCGACTGGCGGGCAAACAACAACGGCGCAGGCTGGAACTGGTAAAAAACAAAGAGCATGACCCCGAGCAGCAGGATAAAAAACTGCATGGGAATTTTGCACACGGCGTGAAACATCAGCCCCAGGCGGCATTCGCGCAAGGAGGCCCCGGAGATGTAGCGCTGCACTTGCGACTGGTCGGTGCCGAAATACGACAGCGCGAGGAAAAAACCGCCGATGGTGCCCGACCAAAACGTGTATCGCGTATGCAGGCTCGGCGAAAAATCCACCGCCTTCAGCTTATGAAAACCCCCGGCCAGGGCCAGCGTGTCGCCCAAGCCCAGCCCGGCCGGCATTTTGGCGAGTAAAATAAAAAACGCCGCGATCATCCCGACGAAAATAATGCCCAACTGGTATTTTTGCGTCAGGCGCACGGCGTCACTGCCGCCCGTCACCGTATAAATGATGCAAACCAGGCCGGTGCAAATAATCGTGAGGCTCAATGACCAGCCAAAGACGCTGGAGAGCACTATAGCCGGGGCGTAAATTGTCAGCGCCGCGCCGATCCCCCGCTGGGTGAGAAACAGTGCCGCGCCAAGCAAGCGGGTTTTGGCGTCAAATCGTTGCCCAAGGTACTCGTAGGCCGTAAAAACCTTGAGCCGCCGGAATATCGGCAAAAATACTGCCGCGATGAGAATCATGGCAAACGGACCACCAAAATAATTTTGCACAAAGCCCAGGCCATCCTGGTAACCCTGGCCGGGGATGGACAAAAACGTCGTCGCACTGGCCTGGGTGGCAATGACCGAAAGGCCGATGACAAACCAGCGCGTCTGGCCGTCGCCCTTAAAGTAGCCGCTCAGATCGCGTGGCCCACGCGTGCGCCACACGCCGTAAATGGCAATGCCGAGCAACGTGCCCAACAGCACGACATAATCGAGGGTGTTCACGAAAACAACTTGCTGAGGGCGGCCAGCAGCCCGACTACCACCACGAAAACGCCTGCCACCAGCCAGTAAACCGTGGCCCACCTGCGAATACCAGGCAGGCCCGTCGCCTCGCTTTCCGGCGGATTGGCTGGAACGCCAGTGATTATGTTAGGCACTGTTTGGTTCATTTGCCGAGCGAAACGAGGTTGGCAAACAGCCGGTAAGCACCCGGCACGCCCGCGGGAAGCTGGCGGTACCACCCAAGGGCGGTGTAAACGTAATAGCCCTGGCCGTATTTTGCCACGAGCACACTGCTGCTGGGCTGCGTCTCACCGGGGTCGCTCATGGCGAACAAGGACGTGTAATGCTGGTCGTCCCAGGAACTCGGGAAATACGCACCGCGCTCCTGCACCCAGCCGTCGAAATCCCCTGCGGTGATTTTGTTGGGCGTTGTCATGGCCGGATGATCAGGCGCCAGAAATTGAACCGGCGAGTTCTCGTCGGTCACGCGCAGTGGCGGCGCCTGGCCGGCAATGGAAAGGTCGTATGGGCCAAGTTGCGTGGCTCGCAGCCGGTCGGGCCGGTTGTATTGCGCAATGACCGTGCCGCCCTGCTGGACATAGGCAAACAGGCCCGGCAGATTATCCGCCAAGTCGGTGCGCTCATTGAACGCCCGCACGCCGATGACGACGGCATCGAGGCCCTTCAATTTTTCCGGGGTCAAGTCGGCGCCAGTCAATTGCGTGACCATGTAGCCCATTTGTTCGAGCGCCGCCGCGACGCTGTCGCCCGCACCCGGCAAGTAACCGACGTTTTTGCCACGGATGGCAAGGTTGAGGGCCACCGCTTTAAAGCGCGCCTGCGGCTGCAGCATTTGCACCGGGATATGGGGGTAACTAATTACGATGCGCTCGTTGGCATAGCGCGCACCGTTGACATCCACGCGCGCAGTAATGTTGGCCGAAGCCGCTTGCGCCGGAGCAGTGACTGTAAAGGCGAGCTTCACTTTGTCGCCCACTTTCGCGAGTTGAAACGGTTGCGACGCGGGACTCACCTTCCACCCGGTAGGGGCGTCGAGCTGTGCGCTGCCTTTGCTAATCGGACGGAACGCGCTAATTTCCACATCCACCGATTTGGAAGAACCCGGTGCGAACAACTGCACCTCGTTGTCAAAACTCAGCGCGACCGGGGCAATCACGTCCAGGCGCCGACGCGTTTCGCCTTTCGCCGCGTCGGTCGAAACCTGCACTGGAACATCCGGGATAACGAGCGTCTGGCCGCCAACTTTAAAATCCTCCTCCACCGAATAAACCGGTGGACTTTCCGGGCGACCAATGAGTGAATCATCGTCCACGCGGGCCATGCCTGGGGTGTGGTCTTTGCGCAGCCAATACGGCTGGCTCAAGAGAGTGTCAGCGGGCAACTTGTCCAAGCCTTCGAGTGAAACCGGCTGGTTGACTGGCAAAGGCTTTCCTCGAACCGCCGCCGGCACCAATCCAGGGGTGGTGTTGTGTGGGTAGTCCACTTGCACCCATTCAACCGGGAAATTGGATCGCACCTTGACCACATGCGTCATCGCCAGAGATTCACCTGGTACCACTTCGGCATTGGGAATCGTCGTTTCGACCGTCAGCCCAAGGCAGTTTTGCAGGATGCGGTCAAGTTGGGTGCGTTTTTCTTCCACCACGGGGTCTTTGGGCATGGCCGCCAGCTTCGCACGAATGGCCAGCAAGGCGGGCACGCTGGATGAGGGGTCTTCCTGTTTAAATTGGGCGATGACGTCGTCCGTGAGCTTGCTGATGTCCGTGCCGTTCGGATAGCGGGCCCAGGTGGTGTCCACGCCATCCATGATATCGGTCGTCGCGGGGGCGCCATCGAGTAGCTGGAAAGACTCTGTCCGCGGGCCGCCGGCACCTCCACCGGCAAAATTGCCAAATCCCTGCGTCTTGTGATTCGAACGCGCCCGGCCGGCAATCGAGGCAAATGATTCGCCCGAAACCGGGTCATTGCCGCCGTCGTCAACTCGTAGCGTGGCCGCTCCGCCGCCGCCATTATATAAGATGCGCTTGGGTTGCCACGGTGTCAGTCCCTCGGCGATTTGCTCCGGAAACGCCTTGGGGTCGTTCGCGATTTTGAAGGCCTCTTGGGCAATGATGGTCGAGGCCGTGTGATGGCCGTGGGTGTTGGCCGGTGGCGGCGAAAAACGCGTGATGAGCACATCGGGCCGGAACTCGCGGATGATGCGCACGGTGTCGGCCAAAACTTCCTGGTGGTCCCAGATACGCAGCGTTTCCTCGGGGCTTTTGGAATAACCGAAATCGAAGGCCCGGGAGAAAAACTGCCGCGCGCCGTCCACCCGCCGGGCCGCAAGTGATTCCTGCGTGCGGATAACGCCGAGTTCCTCGCCAAACTCGGGGCCGAGTTCATTTTGTCCGCCATCACCACGATTGAGCGAAAGGTAAGCCGTGCGGTAGTAGCGCCCGCGCGCGAGGTAGGCGAGAAATTGGTTGTTCTCGTCGTCCGGATGCGCGGCAATATACAGTACCGTGCCCAGCTCACGAAAGCTGCGCAAGTCCTGCAAAATCGCCACTCCCGGCGGGGACTGAACACCGGCAGACGGGGTTTGCGCGCAGGTGCTGGCTGGCAGCGTCGCCAGCAAAGCAACACTCACGGACGCAAGGCGGACAATCAAATGGCCTCGGCGCATGGCGATGATGGCGCGAGCGCCTTACTTCTTAACGGTGAAGCCCACGGAATATTGCGTGGTTTCCCAAAAAGCCTTAATCGTGGCGCCGCCCGTCGCCGGGTCAGCCACGAGAGCGATCGTAAACTGGTCCACCTGGGTATCCAGTGTGTCCTTCTTCATGTCCACCCGCGCCAGCTCGTTGGCCTGAATCGCCGGAGTGTAGGGAATGCCCCATTGCCCGATTTGCTTGTTGATAATCAGCTTGGTCGTCCCCTGGTCGTCCGGAAACATGCACAACGTATACGCGCCGGCGGGCACTGTCGTGCCGCTAAAGTCGAGCGGCACCTGGGTGACCAACGTAGTCGCCTCATCGGAACCCATGCGCCAGACTTTGCCCCACGGCACCAATTCGCCCCAAATTTTGCGCACTTCAGTGGTGCCGGCCTTTTTGGAAAGGGGTCGGCCGTAAGTAATGGTCACCAAGGGCCCATTGCGGGTGCCGACATGCAAACTAATCGTCTCATGCGGGCTGAGGCGCGCGGCAGGCGCCGGGGGCACCGACACCGGGGCGCTGGACTGGGCGGACAACGGCAATACGCCAGAAAAGGCGGCTGCGACAAAAACAAGCAGGCTGCAGAATTTATTCATGGGGTTCTCCACCGTGTGGTGGTCGGTTGCACCTCAACCTGCAACGACGATTTCCAAGACACAAACCAGGCCCACAGGGAACAAAGCGCGGCTGGAACTTCGAGGCAAGGGGTAGGCCTTAATTCCGGCACGGAGTTACTTTGTAGTCAAGGGGGAATAGCGTCCTGGCTGGTTACAGTAGAATGCCATCTGTACCCACCGGGTGCTGCTTGGCAGGAAATGCGGCGTTGCCTTCCCCATGGTTCTGCATTTTTTTGCCCTAATCATGTTTGGCATGCTGGCCTTTAGCCTTCTTCCCCTTTCGTACCTGCTGAGTTCGCCGTTTACCCTGATTCTCACGATCCTCTGGGCGTGGATGCTCGTGGATGCCATCCGCCGGGGAGAATGGATTTGGGTGGTTTTTATGATCATCGGCTCGGTGCTAACCACCGTGTTGTATTTTTTCATGGTCTATCGCGCTGCCCCGTCCGCCACCCAGGGGTTTGAGCTACCCGGAGCCCAGGATCGCCGGCGCATCAAGGAGTTACAGGCGCAAATCCACCACCTCGACAAAGCCCATCACTACTACCAACTCGGGGACATCTATTTCCAAAAAGGCAAATTGGCCGACGCCGAAAAGTGCTACCGCTCGGCGCTAGAACGAGAACCAGACGACATTAACACCCGCGCGCACCTCGGCCAATGTTTGTTGCGGCAAGACCGGCCCGCGGAAGCGCGACTCCTTCTCAGCGAAGTTGTCGCTGAAAACCCCAAGCACGAATATGGGTACTCCATGATGGCTTTGGCTGAAACATTGACGGCCCTGAAAGAGACGGATGCCGCCATTGACCTGTGGAAGCAAGTCACCGCCGCCCATTCCTACGCGCGGGCCAAAGTCCAGCTCGGCGAGCTTTATTTGGCTAAAGGCCAGCGCGACCTGGCCTTAGCTGAGGCGAAGGAAGTGCTGGCTGACGATCTCCATGCCCCACCCTTTCAACGGAAGCGCGACCGGGTGTGGATCCGTCGCGCCAAAAGCCTGCAACGCAAAATATAGCTCAGAGTCGGAATTATTACTGAACCGCTGACACTGGACTTGGTTCACCGGCTGCTTTCTTGCTCCGGCGCACCGCAGCATAGAAACCCACCAGCAACGCAAATACACTGGTAAAGATTCCCGTCGTGCCCGGCTCCGGCACCGCTACTGCCGTGCCGTCGAAAGTGATGTTGCCAAAGCGCCAATTGCCGGAATTGTTGTTATAAACGACCGGGTTACCGGCCGTCAAAGTCGCCGAAGTATAGGTCGGTGAACCGGCGCCGGAATAGCTTGGGTCAAAAGCCGAGACCAGGCGGATGCCAAAACTGGGGTCGTTGTTTGCGCCGGAAATTGAAGAGAAATTGATGGTGTTGGTCGGGCTCGAGGTGCCAAAGTAGTCATTGGGCACCGCTTGCAAAGGCGAGTTGATATTGGTCCAGGTCGAGCCATTCAACGTGTACTGCTCTTGCAGGGTGCGCACCCCTTGGTTGGTGCTATACCAATCGAAACCGACGGAAATATTTTGGAAGCCGAGGGTGCTGACATCAAACTCCACTCCCTGGGTATATTGGGCCGCCGCCAGGTTCCAACCATTGTTGGCGGAGCCAGTGTCGCCGGCGCCTTTCACCCCGCGAATGCGCCAGACGAATTCGTTAAACGATGTGTTGGCCACGCCCGCAGTGCTGAGGACATCGCCCGAGGCCACCGAGCCAACCCCGGAGGCGGAGCCGTTGTACACAAAGCTATTGGTCATCCCCAACATGCTGGCCGAACCAGTTCCGAAGGTCGCGGCAGGCGTGTTGTCACCCGCGCCGGCGGCGCTGGTAAAATTCCACTGGGTGATGATCGTCTGCGCGTGCACCACGGGAACGGCCACCATGGCGCAAGCGACCCCAAGCAGGGCTGGAAACAGGACACGCGATTTATGCATGATGATATTTGGCGGGCGGGTGAAAAATTTTGCCGTTCTTGCCCAGCGGCGAGAAACACTGATTAACTTGTCCACGAATTTTTATCTCGCAAGCGCGCAGCGGCCTGTTTTCCCAAACGTTACGTCAACTCCATTTACGCGCCACACTCGCCACGCCATTGTCAAATTGCCGTCACATTTGCCGTCGGAAATACACAATCCCCCGTCCCGGAAATTTTTCTTCAAACGTCACTGGTTGACTTGGCAACGCAACGGACCACTTCCGTATTTCCAGCGTATTAATCCGTCACCGTGTACGTCGCCGTCATCCCGGCGCGGATATGGTCGGCCACGTGACAGTGAAACATCCAACTGCCTGGATTATCCGGCACCATGTCCACCGTGTGCATGCTGCCGGGCAATAACTCCAACACATCCGTGGCGAAACCGCGTTCCTTGACCACGTTGCCGTGCCAGTGCGGGGTGTGCAGGTCGTCTTCATTGCCCAGGCCGAGGACATACCAGCGCACGCGCTCTCCTTTTTTCATCGTCAGACCCGGCAGGTTGCCAAAAAAGTAGCCGTTGATGCAGTGCTTTTGGCTGGCTTCCTTCTCGTCGTCCGACATCCCAGGTTGCGATTCGTCGAAAATCATGAACAGGGTGACAAATTCCTGGTCGGCATCGTCGGGCGTGGCGTCGGCCCGCGCATGCCGGCGTGAAGCAATCACGATGGGCCCGACCAATCCGTCATAGACATCCTGCACGGAATTGACGTGCGAGTGGTAGAGCCAGACCTTCGAGCCGCCTTCCGCCTCGGTCGGCCCGGCGTCGTCGCGGACCGTCCAGGTGTAGGTGTATTTTTCGCCGGGCGGGACTGCGGCGCCCTTGCCCATATCGCCCATGGGCATGTCCATCATCGCCATGCCGGTGCCGCCGCTGGCCATGTCCATCGCCGCACCTTCGTTGGCTTTGTCGTATTCCAGTCCGTGGGGATGGATGCTGTAGGGCTTTTCTGATTTATTGTAAAAGACGATCTTGATTGTGTCGCCCGGCACGCCGCGGATAACCGGCCCGAGAATGCCCAGCCACGCGGGTTGCGGAATTTTGGTGGTAAAAGTGTCGTCCGTATAACCAATGTAGCGGACTTTCGGGTACTTCGTCTGCGCACCCCAGGGCAGCGGCAGCTTGCCACCCTCCGGCTGCGTCTTGCCCGTCGGCGCGTAATCCCAAGTGACGTCCTCCGCTGCGATGTAGTACGTGCGCGTCTGCGGCCGGTAGGTCAGTTCTTTCCACTCGCCACGCAGGTTGGGCCAATTGACGATGAGGATGGCGAGGGCGGCCAAAAAAAATGCCCCACAGAGAATCCTTTTGGGTTTACAGGACATGGTTTGGGCTGGCGCGACGATTCGCCTCAACCGCTATTGTAAGTTGGCTAAGGTGGGCTGAGTCGAGCCAGAAGCACGGTAGGCCAATTTCGTTGTGCTGTTATAAACAAACGAACCACCTTCAGCCTCCGTGAGGAGGCCAAAGGCGGTTCGATAAATCGAGCGTTGCGACTAAAAGGCTTGCGCCTTACTTCGTCGGGACCGTCTCGATGGTCTGCAGGATGCGGCTGGCGATCTTATAGGGATCCCCTTGCGAGTTCGGGCGGCGGTCCTCCAGATAGCCTTTGTAGCCATTGTTGACAAAGCTGTGCGGGACGCGCACGGACGCGCCACGGTTCGCGATGCCGTAATTGAATTTGTCAATGGACTGCGTCTCGTGCAGGCCGGTCAGGCGCAGGTGATTGTCCGGGCCATAAACGGCGATGTGCTCGTTCTTATATTTGTCGAACGCCGCCATGAGGGCCTCGAAGTACTCCTTGCCGCCGACTTCACGCATATACGTCGTCGAGAAGTTCGAGTGCATGCCGGAGCCGTTCCAGTCCACGTCTTTGCCGAGAGGCTTGCAGTGGAAGTTTACATCCACTTTGTACTTTTCGCACAGGCGCATGAGGATGTAGCGGGCCATCCACATCTGGTCGGCCGCGCTCTTGGAGCCTTTGCCGAAGATTTGGAATTCCCACTGGCCCTTGGCCACTTCGGAGTTGATACCTTCGTGGTTGATGCCGGCGTCCAGACACAAGTCGAGGTGCGTGTCCACAATCTCGCGGGCGATATCGCCGACGTTTTTGTAGCCGACACCCGTGTAATACTCGCCTTGCGGGGGCGGGAAGCCACCACCAGGGGGGAAACCGAGCGGAGCGCCGTCTTTATAGAGGAAATATTCCTGTTCAAAGCCGAACCAGGCACCCGGGTCGTCATGAATCGTGGCGCGGGCGTTGGAGGGGTGCGGGGTCTTCATGTCGGGCATCATCACTTCGCACATGACGAGGACGCCGTTTTTCTTCGTGGAGTCCGGGTACACGGCCACGGGCTTGAGCATGCAGTCAGATTTATGCCCCTCCGCCTGCCGGGTGGAGCTGCCGTCAAAGCCCCAGAAAGGTAGCTCTTCGAGCTTCGGAAAGCTCGCGAATTCCTTGATTTGTGTCTTGCCGCGAAGATTCGCGACGGGCTCGTAGCCGTCGAGCCAGATGTATTCCAATTTATATTTCGCCATGGGTTTAATGGGATGTGTGTTTCCTAGGTTGGTTCGCCAAATCAGACCCATTTTTCGGGCATCGGCATGACTAGGAGCAAGAGAATTAGCAAATTGAATGCCATTTTAGCAAAAAGAATATGCTTTCTGTCTATATATTCATTAATGGCCGGGCTATTGAAAGCTTTTGGCCAGTTTACGCCGGGTTACTTGGCCGCCAGGGGTGGCTTTGGGCACAACTAACGTAAATATGCCTATTTCTGACCATGTTGGTCCTCCCCGGCACCTTGTGGCTTCCCAACCGCTATTAATTGTACGATATTGCTCATCGCGCAGCCTCGTCCGCGTCAATACCACCCATGGAAACAGTAAAAGACACCCTGAGGGCGACCGTTCGTCTAAGCTATGACGGGCGGGTCTTTAAGACTTACCATGGCTCCAATGCCCAGGAACGCTTTGATAACGAGGTCCGGGTTCTGCGCCACCTCGAAGCCAAGGGCTGTACTTTTGTGCCCAAACTGCTGGAAGCCGACCCCGCCCAATTGCGCATTGTGACCACCAATTGCGGGAGCCGCGTCGAACATTTGGATGCAAAACGCGAGGAAGAATTGTTTGCCGAATTGGAGAGTTATGGCGTCCACCACGACGATGCCAATATTCGCAACGTGACCTACCGGCAGTCTGACGGGCGCTTTTGCCTCATTGATTTTGAGCTGGCCACCATCCGCCCTGGTTCTGAATAACTCTACCCCACCCCATGCATCCCCCACGCGCCACTCTGCCTTCCGCCCGACTGCATTGGTCCGGACGGACCGACAAAGGCAAAGTGCGGCCCAACAACGAGGATGCCTTCCTCGGGATGATGTTCGACGCCCGGGAAATACATCGCTTGGGGAAAATTGGTGACGCCTCGACGCGCCAGGCCGACGTGGCCTTTGCCGTGTGCGACGGGATGGGCGGCGCCAAGGCCGGTGAACACGCCAGCCGAATCGCCGTGGAAAAAATCACCACCCTGCTCCCGCGCTCTTTTCGGCAAACCGCCGTGGGCTGGGAATCCGATTTTGAAGACGTGCTGACCGAGCTTTTTGCCCAGATCCACCAGGCACTGGCCCACCTCGGCGAAAGCTACGATGAATGCGCGGGCATGGAAACGACCTTGAGCCTCTGTTGGTTCACTCCAGGGTGGATGTATTTCGGCCACATTGGCGACAGCCGGATTTACTACCTGCCGGCCCGCGAAAACTCCATCAAACAGCTCACCCACGACGACACCCATGTCGCGTGGCTGCAACGGCAGGGGAAAATTACCGAACGGGAGGCCCGCACGCACCCGCGCCGCAACGTCCTGCAAAAGGCGCTGGGCGGCAGCAATCAGTTTGTGGTTCCGCAAGTCGGCGCCGTGGCTTATGAACCCGGCGACATTTTTCTCATCTGCAGTGACGGCTTGGTGGAGGGCGTCTACGACCACCATCTGGTCGAGCTGTTGCGGTCAAAGGAAACCGTTGCCGCAGAGGCCGGACCCGCGCATCGCTTGGTGGAAGATGCGCTGGAAAAAGACGGGCGCGACAACATCACCGCACTGGTGATTGAGGTGTCGGTGGATTCCAAATAATTATCAAACTACGCCCAGTCCGCCGGGCGTGGGGCCGCTTCTCAATGCAAGGTCAATGTCACCGGGGTGGTAAAAGTGAATCCCTCTGGATTGCTAACCAGGCAACGCAGCTGAATCCCATTCCATCTGACGCTAGTCGGATTAATGGTCATATTCGCCGTGGCCGTGCCGCTGAAGCCGTTGGCGTCGGAAAGATTAATAAACTGGGAGGAGCCAAACAGCGCCATCTGCCATTGATACGCCAGCGGCAGCGTGCCCGCGGCTGATAGGGTGAAACTGGCCACAGCCGGGGCGGCCACAGTCATGGCGGTTGGCTGGGTGATTATGGAGGGGGGCGTGCCCACCAGTACCGTCGCGGCCGCACTCGTCACATTGCCAAAGGCATTGATGATGGTTACGGTGTATGTTCCGGCATTTACGGAGGTCGCATAGTTGAGGGTCAAATTGGCGCCGATGCCGCCAAAAACAGCAAGGTTGCCATTTTTCCATAGGTAAGTAAGCGGGGGCGTGCCGACGGCAACGACGGAAAGCGTGGCGCTGGCCCCTGGAGCCACCACCGTCTGGCTCGGTGGCTGCGTGACGATGTCCGGAACGGTATTAACCGTCAGATGCGCTGGAGCACTAGGCACGGAACCGGCAAGGTTGCTGACCACACAGCGCACCAAGCTCCCATCCAGTTTGCCGATGGTGGGATTAACCGTCAGCGTTGCCGAACCGGCGCCACTGAAGCCGTTGGTGTTGGTCAGATTAACAAAGGGAACCGTGCTGTTCGCGGCTATTTGCCACTGGTAGGAAAGTGCAGAACCCAGGGCGACAACCGTGAAATTGGCCGCCGCGGGGGCCAGCACCGTGACGTTGCCCGGTTGCGCGCTAATCACCGGCGGTACAAAGACGGACAAATGCGCCACGGTGGACGTGGTCTGATCCGACCCATCAGTCAGGACACACCGAAACTGATCGCCGGAGAGGTTGCCGGTGGTGGGATTAATCACGAGGGTCTTGGTCGTGGCCCCGCTGACGCCGCTGCCGTTGGTCAAATTTGAGAAACTGGTGCCGCCATTCGTGGAAATTTGCCATTGATAAGCAAGCGGTGTGGTGTCCGCCGCCTCCACTGAAAAATTCACCGCAGCGGGCGCAATGACGGATTTGTTGGCCGGCTGGATAAGAATCCCGGGCGGCTCGGCCACCAGTTTAGGGAGGGCGAATTTTGCCGTTAAATTCCCATTGGCCGCAAACCAGAGACCGTAGTGTGAATTCGCGCCAAAAGGCCCGTCCGACAAACTGTCGCCAAAGGCGGTTACATTAATTCTCCATGGTTCGTCCACCGCTTCATAAAAATACACGGTCACATGGTTCTGATTGGCCCAGGTCCGGATCGCGTTAAAATAGGCTTCTTCATTCGCGAGGGTGTTCGTGGTGTTGTTCAGGCTGACTCCCGAGGAAGGCCAGCCGGTGGCCCCAATCATGACCTCGATGCCGGGATTAATTTTCTGCACCGTATTATCAATGGCCGTAAATTGGGCGGCCACGTCGTTGACCGCCGCAGCGATGGACTCCTGCTTCGAGGGATACAGATTGCAGAGAATAAAATCGCACGCCTGCACCAAGGCCACCAGTTGCGCGTGATAGGTGCTGGAATTATTGTTAAGCTGCGCAAAGCTCAGCGAACGCACACCCACCTGCAAACCGGCGGTGTGGGCCGCCAGTGTGTATTTGCCGACCAGGGTGGTCAGGGCCCTGGTGGACGTCGCATCGGTAAAAAAATCATTGGTGAAAACGAGCTTCGTCACCGTTTGCGGAAACACGCTGTTGGCGTTCTGAGCAATGGTCAGGGCCCCTTTGACTTCCGCGTCCATCAACGGGGCAAAGACACTCGTCTCGGGAAAAACCTGTTGGTAAATGCCCTGGGCCACGTCCAGTACTTTTTGCCCGACGCTGGCGTTGATGTTGGCCGCCGCGATGCCGACCATCCAGTCCGAGTCCACCTTGTCCCACGCGGTGGTGTTGCTGTAATAACTCGCGTAGCCCGCGCTCTCGGTCACAATTCGGTCAAAGGACGGTCGAATCGTCTGCAGCATGGCCTGGACTTGCGGCAGGGTGTAGGAATTAAATGCCGGAGGGCGTGGCTGTGGCGAGCCAGCCCAGCTTCCGACATAGGGCTCGAAGTTTGCCCCGAGGAAGTCTTGCGCCAACGTTGGAGAAAACGCCGCGGCGAAGAGGGCTGCGCTGGCAACAAAAGAGCGAATAGTCATGGGCCGTAATTACTGAATGAAACGTGGGCAAGACGAGCCCGCAAGAATCAGTGTCTGAACCGATTCCTATTCTACACGGTCATCTTGCCAGGGCAATCCCATACTGCCGCCGCACTGGCTTACAAAAGCAACCGCCGCCCTCCTTGCGGCAGGGCGGCGGCGAAAAGAATATGGCGTCCAGTTTTCGGTTCAGCGGCCAATAAAGATGACGTCCAGCAACTGGGGTCCGCGATTACCGCCGCGACCACCACGGCGACCACCACCGCGCTGGTCAGTGCCAGCCGCCGGCGCCGAGGCCGCTGCGACCATTGGAGCCGCCGAGGCGGAAGCCGCTGCCGGAGCGGGTGCCGCTGAAGCGGCGGTAGCCGCGGGAGCAGGCGCGGCTTCCAGGGTATGCACAATGATGTGATCGGTCTTGGTATCCAGCGTGCAGCATTTGGCCCCGGATTTGGTCGTCACCGTGTCTTCCAACACAAAATCCGTGGGGCTGTTTTCCTTGATGATGGACAGGGTGCCACTGCCGCCGCCGGAAGAACTGAAGGCTTCCATGGTATTGGGGTTGAAGACAGCACCGTCGCTGCCGCCAGCCAGTGGCAGGGTGGTGATGATTTTGCCATCGGTGGCGCTGAGGATCACACAAGTCGGCCCACTGGAATTTGCCCCACCCGCAGGCGCTCCACGACCGCCGGGTCCGCGGCACATCGCGAAAAGTATATGATTCTTGGCGTCGATGGCCAAACCCGCATTCCCGGCGCCTTTGGGGCCCAAGTCGTATTCCGCAGTCACTTTGAGGGTCTTGGCGTCCACCACGGCGATGCATCCCTGATCTTCGACGTCAAAATAAAGATTGCCCTGGCCGTCCGAGGCGCCTTGCTCGACCGCAGCGTTGCTGCCGTCTTTGCCGATCTGGTCCACCGTGCCGACGACCGAACCGTCTTTGGAGTCAAACACCTGGAGGTTGGGCGCGCCATGGCTGAGAATAAAAAAGTGGTGGGTGAAAGGATCGAAGAGATAGCCGTCCGCACCGCGCGCCGACACCGTTTTAATCGGCTGGAGAGTCTGGGTGTTAAAAAAGACCGCGTTGGTGCCCGAGACAAGACCCGTGTGGTTCTCCGGGTCGAGTGCAACGCCATGGCCGGACGCATTGGGCAGGCTGCCCACCAGCTTGTAGGTGTCGAGGTCGAACACACTGACCACGCTTCCACTCGCGGAATAGACCCGGCGGTTGACGCTATCCGCCGCGACATAGTCAATTCCGCCCGCGGCGGGGATTTGCGTGGTTGCGAGAACTTTATACGGCATGGCCGCAGGAGCGGTTTGGGCAAAACCACTGGAAGTTAGCAGAACGATGGCCGAAGCCAGCGAGACAGAACAAAGGCGGGGGTGGGATTTCATGGGAGGGTAAAGGTAGCACTTTAATCGTTACCCCAACATTATGTCGAGTATCTTGCCTAGTGCCCCGGCGAGCAACAAAGGCGGCAGTTGCGCTGTTGGATTGATAATTCCCAAAGAATGGACCATAAACCTCTTTTCGAGAAGGTGTTAATCCCGCCATGTTCCGTTCCAATCGTCCAACCCACCCCCGCCGCAGTGCCTTTGGCCCGCGGATTGGTCGGTGGATGTTATTAGCGTTGTGCGGCTTGGCGCTGGGAGGCTGCACAAAAACACTCAAGGTCGTCCATGGTGGTCCTGTTCAGCCGGGCGAAGAAGTAGACGTTTCCAAGTGCGACCCCGGCAAATATGGCGGCACATTTGTGATGGTGGACATTGTTCAGCCCACCACCTTTAACCCCGATGTGCCGGGCGACCTTTATTCGCAGGCCGCACAAGGTTATCTCATGGACTCACTGGTTCACAACGACCCGATGTCTGGCGGCGATGCCATACCCGGGCTGGCGAAATCGTGGGATATTGGCGACGACAAAAAAACCTACACCTTCCACCTTCGCCATGGGCTGCGCTGGAGCGATGGCGTGCCCTTCAACGCCGACGACGTCATCTTCACCCTCGACTGCATGCTGGCGGAAAACACCGACCCGAAAACAGGCGAAAAAGCGTTGAAGTATCCCAACCGCGGCGCGGACGACTTTACTTTCGGCGGCAAACGCATGACCTATCGGAAAATTGATGATTACACCGTGGAAATGTACACTCCGGAGATTTTTTCCACCTTTATCATCACTGTCCCGGAAATCGTCATTCTGCCCAAACACAAGCTGGAAAAATCCTTTGAGGATGGCTCGTTTCCGCAAATGTGGAGCAGCAAGACCGCCATTGACCACCCGGAAGAGATTGTCGGCATGGGTGCCTACATCATTTACAACTATCAGCCCGGCCAGCGCATCGTGTATGCGCCAAATCCGTATTATTGGCGGGTGGATTCCAAAGGCCAGCGCCTGCCTTACACCGATTTCTTTGTGGATCGTTTTGTCGCCTCAATGGATGCGGACCTGCTGATGTTTGCCACCGGGAAATCGGATTACTCCGGCAGCTATCCCACGATCATCCCCGCCACCGAAGTCCCCTGGATCAGCAAAAACGCCAAGCTCTATGACTTCACCGTGTACAATTGCGGCGCCAATCCCGGCTCCTATTTTTACTGGTTTAATCAGAAACCCGGCGTGAACAAAGAGGGCAAGCCCTACATTGAACCCTATAAAGCAGCCTGGTTCACCAATAAGTTGTTCCGCCAGGGAATCATGTATGGCTTTGATCGCGAAGGCATCTGCAAAGGCGTGTATTTCGGGCGCGCCGAGCCGGAAGAATCTGTCATCAATCAGGGCAATCCCAAATGGTACAATCCGAATGTCCAGCACTACCCCTACGATCCAGCCAAAGCCCGCGATTTATTCAAACAAGCCGGCTTCCATTGGGACGCCCAGGGCAAGATGCAGGATGGCCAAGGTCATCCCGTGGAGTTTGAATTGGTTTACTCCGACCGCTTGCAGCAGTACACGGACATGGCGTCCGTTTTTAAAAATAGCATGAAGGACTTGGGCATTGATGTAAAAGTCACTCCGCTCGATTTCGGCGCACTGCTCAAAAAAGTGGATTCCACCTTCGATTATGAAATGTGCATGATCGGCTGGGCCAGCGGCGCCGGCGCAACGGATCCTTCGGGCAACAAGGCCCTCTTCATGAGCGATAGCGAAGACCATCTTTTCAACCCCAGTGAAACCACCCCGCAGACCGACTGGGAAAAGCGCGTGGATGAGCTGGTCACCATTCAGGAACAAACCTTTGACCCCGTGGAGCGCAAAAAAGCCTTCGACGAAATCCAGCAGATTTATTCCGACCAACTACCCCTCTTCTACCTCGTCGCCCCCGATCTCTATCAAGGCATCCAGAATAAATGGCGCAATGTGCGCGTGCCGCCTTCCGGAGGGCTTAACTGGAATCAGGATGAATACTGGCTGGCCCAAACGCCCGAAGACCGCAAGCCGCAGGAAAACACTCCCGGTTTGAAAACTGAATAGCCGTCGCTGCTCAAACTTAATTTTCGCTCGTACCATGTTCGCCTTCATCCTTCGCCGCCTGGCCTCCATGGTCCCCCTGCTGGTATTGATCAGCGTGATGGTGTTTTTCTTGATGAATGCCTCCCCGGGGGACGCGCTGGATGAAATGCGCGCCCGCCGCGATGTGAAACCGGATTTGGTCCATCAACTCGAAAAAAAGTATGGGTACAAAGACGCCCAGGGCAATCCCAACCCGTGGTACGTGCGCTATGGCTTCTGGCTGAACACCGCCTCGCCCGTCAAATTCATTGACGAACAAAATCAATTTACCTGGCACTGGCATCTGGGCCAACCGAGTCTGGGAGATTCCATTGCGTATCAATTGCCCGCGACCGAGTTGCTGATGCAGCGCGCCCCAGCCACGTTGGTACTCGCGCTGACTTCGCTGGCCTTTGAACTCCTGCTTGCGGTGCCCTTGGCCGTCCTCGCGGCCGTGAAAAAAGACGGCTGGGCCGACCGGCTGACGATGTTCTTTGCCTATGCCTCGCTCTCGCTGCCCAGCTTTTTTCTCGCCCTGCTCGCTATAAAATTTGCCGCTGACACCGGGTGGTTTCCCATTGGCGGGCTGACCTCGGACGCCAGCATCAGCTATACTTGGCTGGCGCGGTGCGGGGACGAAGCCTGGCATTTGGTGCTGCCCACCATTGTCCTGGGCTTGGCGGGCCTGGCCGGCACCATGCGAATAATGCGCACCACCACGCTCGACTACCTGCGCGCTGAATTTGTGACCACGGCCCGCGCCAAGGGCGTGCCCGAGGGCCGCATTCTTTTTCTTCACGTCTTGCGCAACGCCATCAACCCGTTGATTACCTCCCTGGGTTTTGCCTTCTCCGATTTGCTTTCCGGCGCTGTCATCGTGGAAACAGTGATGAATTACCCCGGGCTCGGGCGCTTGACCTTCGATGCTTTTCAGCGGCGCGACGAGTACGTCGTGATGGCCACCGTGCTCCTCGGCTGCGTGATGTTAGTGGTGGGCAATTTGCTGGCGGATTTAATGCTGGCGGCCTCCGACCCACGTATTCGGCTCGAAAAATCCTCCACTACCACTACTACACGCAGTCGCGACGCTGCCAAAGCCGTCGGAATTGCCGTCGTCGTGATGATCGCGATTGTTTGGGGGATTATGCAACTGCCCTGGGATAACAAGGATGCGATGAGCGCCGCCATCGGTTGGATAAAAATTCCTGCCGCCATTGGTTTATTAGCCGTGGGTGTGGGGCTGGCCGTGCTGGCGTGGCCCATTCTGCGGCAGTTGTTTGCCCTCATGCGCCGGCAATGGCTGGTGGCGTTGGCGGGTTTCGCGCTCGCGGCCCTTTACTTTGCCATGGTGGTGGCGCCATTTCTGGCCGTGCAGGAATTTGACCAGCAAAACCTCCACCAAACTTACCACCCGCCCAGTAAAATAATTTGGCGCGACGGCGGGCTGGCCACCGTGGCTTACAATGCCGTGGACCCCGCCAGTGCTGATTATCAGCCGGTTGATAGTATGATGGTGCCGCTCAAAATTTTTGGCCACGGCTTTGCCTATAATCTGCTCGATTTTTTGGGCGTGAACCGCGAGAAGGTCGAAACCCAGCCACCGGGCGTCTGGCGCAGTTTCCTGATGCTCTTCAAAACTGACCGCCATCTCCTCGTACCCAATTATTCCGCGCTCAGTACCAGGCTGGGCCATGCGATTGACCCCAAGGATTATCCTTTTTATCCCTTGGGTAGCGATCCGACCGGCCGCGATGTCTTCTCCCGTCTATTGTATGGCAGTCGCATCTCGCTGCTCATCGGGCTCGTGGGCATCGGCATTACCTTGACGATGGGCTTTCTCGTCGGCGGCTTGGCCGGCTACTTTGGTGGGAGCTTCGACTTCCTCGCCATGCGCGGGGTGGAATTTTTGCTCTCCATTCCCACCTTTTATTTATTGCTGGCTATGCGTTCGGCGCTGGCGAGCTATTTCCAGCCGGCGGAAATTTACCTCGTCATTATCATCGCCCTGTCGTTCATCGGCTGGGCCGGTGCGGCTCGCGTGTTGCGCGGCATGAGCCTCTCGCTGCGTGAGCGGCCCTTCGTCACCGCAGCGGAGTGCCTCGGTCAAAGCACCTGGAAAATTCTTTTCCGGCATTTTCTGCCCAATCTGGCGGGCTACCTGCTCGTAGCCGCCACCTTGTCCATCCCCGGCTATATCCTTGGCGAGGCCGCACTTTCCTTCCTCGGCCTGGGCATTCAGGAGCCTTCGGCCTCATGGGGCCTCATGCTCAGCCAGGCCCAGCAAGACCGCGTTCTCATGCTCAACCTTTGGTGGTTGCTCTTGCCCGGCGTGGCCATCTTTGTCACCGTGGTGTCCTTCAACCTCGTCGGTGACGCCCTGCGCGACATTGTGGACCCGAAAATGAAAACTCGCTGATTTTTTCCATGCCCGACTCCACTCCAGCGCCCCTTTTGCAGGTCGAGAACCTGCGCATCAGCTTCCATGGCCGAGAACACACGGTCGAAGCGGTGAAGGGCATTTCTTTCCGACTGCAGGAAGGCCGCACCCTGGCCGTCGTCGGCGAAAGCGGCAGCGGAAAATCCGTGACTGCGTTGTCACTCACCCGGCTGCTGCCCCCGCCTCCGGCGTGCACTGTGGCCGGGCGCGTGCTCTATCGCGGGCAGGACGTGCTGGCCGCCAACGCGCGCGAGTTGCAAAAAATTCGCGGCAAGGAAATTGCCTATATTTTCCAGGAGCCCGGCAGCTCGCTTAATCCGGTGTTCTCGGTCGGCTGGCAGATTGCCGAAGCCGTCAAACTGCACCTGCCGCAGGTCACCGACGTGCGCGGGCGCGTGGTCGCGGCTTTGCGCGACGTCGGCATCCGTGACCCGGAAATGCGCGCTAATGCCTATCCGCATGAACTGAGTGGCGGGATGCAGCAACGCGTGATGATTGCCATGGCCCTCGCTTGCGAGCCGCGCCTGCTGGTCGCGGACGAACCAACCACCGCGCTCGACGTCACCATCCAGAAACAAATACTCGACCTTCTGCGCGACGTGCGTCAGCGGCACCGCATGGCCACCATCCTCATCACGCATAATTTTGGCATTGTGGCCGGATTCGCGGACGAAGTCATTGTCATGTTCCGCGGACTGATTGTTGAGGCCGGCCCAGTGGCTGAAGTTTTGCGCACACCCCAACATCCCTACACGCAGGCCCTCATCGCCTGCATCCCGCGCTTGGGCGACCGTGGCCGCCGCCTGACCACCATTGATTACTCAAAAATTGAAGCGGCCATGTCTGCTTCCGTCTAACCCATGAGCGCCCTCCTCGAAATTACCGATCTGCACGTGCATTACCCGCTGCGCTCCGGGCTGCTCGGTCGCCATCAAGATGTCGTGCGTGCGGTAGACGGCATCTCGTTCTCCGTGCCGCGCGGGAAAACCGTCGGCCTCGTCGGCGAAAGCGGCAGTGGCAAGACCACCACCGGTCGCGCGCTCGTGCGCCTGGCGCCCGTCACCAGCGGTTCCATCAAGTACGATGGCGTGGAATTGACCGGGCTTTCCGAACATGCTTTTTTTGCCTACCGAAAACGCATCCAGATGATTTTTCAGGACCCGTTTAATTCGCTGAACCCCCGCCTGACCATTTTCCAAATTCTCGCCGAGCCGCTGGAAATCCATTTCCCCAAGCAAAGCCGGGCCGAGCGTGAAAGCCGCGTGGCGGAACTCCTGCGCCTGGTGGGCCTTGAGGCCTCACACCTGCACCGCTACCCGCACGAATTTTCCGGCGGCCAACGGCAGCGCATCGGCATTGCGCGCGCGCTGGCAGTCGAGCCGGAATTCATCGTGTGCGACGAACCGGTCAGTGCCTTGGACGTTTCAGTGCAGGCGCAAATCGTCAACCTGTTGCGCGATTTGCAGGATAAACTGGGGTTGACCTATCTTTTCATCGCCCATGACCTCGCCGTTGTCGAACACGTGAGCGATGAGGTGCTGGTGATGACCGGCGGTAAAATCGTCGAGGCCGCCTCGGCAGAAGAAATCTACGCCCATCCGCGGCACGAGTACACCCGCAAGCTCATTGACGCGGTACCCACCCTCTGACCCGTGCCGCGCCGTGCTGCCAGCCATCGCGATCACTTTCGCGAATATCCAACCATCCGCGATGAAATGCGGACGGCAGACAACCAGCCCCGCGCCGACCTCGCCGCATTGTTCACGACCTTGAGCCGGTTTGGCCGCGGCGAACTGCTGGAACGCAGCGAGCGCTTGAACCGCGCCGCCCGCGAACTGGGCACGCACTTCGCCGTCGTGGACGACCAGCCGGTGGACGATGGCGAATGGCAGTTGGACGTGCTCCCGCGCGTGCTGGCCGCCGACGAATGGGCCCTGCTTGAACGCGGCTTGATTCAACGCGCCCGCGCTTTCAATGCCTACATCGCGGACATCTACGGCCCGCAGCGCATTCTGCACGAGCACGCCATCCCGCACGATGTTGTGTTGAGCGACCCGGCCTTCCACCGCCAACTCGCCGGGTTGCCCGCCCCGCTGGGGCCCTACGCGCCGGTGGCCGCCATGGACCTGGTGCGCGATGAAGCGGGCCGGTGGCAGGTGCTCGAAAACCATTTTTCCACGCCCTTCGGCATCGCTTACGTGTTGCAATCGCGCCGGATGCTCGCCCAGGCCTTCCCCGAATTATTTGCCACCGTGGACGTGGCGCCGGTTGCGCCGTTCACCGCCCAACTTG
The DNA here is from genome assembly GCA_964499725.1 of uncultured Opitutales bacterium. Taxonomy (GTDB): domain Bacteria; phylum Verrucomicrobiota; class Verrucomicrobiia; order Opitutales; family JABDGR01; genus JABDGR01. Next base: position 1,482 of record CAZCMU010000020.1, on the reverse strand, counting down.
CCGAACTGTTGCGCGCCCACTCGCCGCTACCCAACCCCCATACCGTCCTGCTCTGCCGCGGTGAAGACAACCAGTCCTACTTCGAGGAAAGCTTCCTCGCCCGCAGCCTCGGCATCGCCATGGTGCAGCCGGCTGACTTGCTGGTGCGTGAAGGAAGGGTGTTTCTCAAAACCATCCGCGGCCTGGAACAGGTGGATGTGATTTACCGCCGCATCGAAAGCTCTTCGATTGACCCGATTGCCTTTGGCAGTTCGCGCTTCCAGGGCGTGCCGGGGCTGGTCAATTGCGTGCGCAAGGGCACCGTCGCCGTCGTCAACGCCATCGGCAGCGGCGTGGCCGACAACCGCGCCATTCTCCGCTACTCGGACCAAATCATCAATTACTATGAACACGAAAAACCACTGCTAAAAACAGTCCAAACCTTCACCTGCCGCGACCGCGACCAGGCGGAGCATGTGCGACAAAACCTGGCCACCATGGCGCTCAAGCCCATCCATGACTTGAACACGATGCAAAAATATTACGGCAAGATACTGGATTTGGCCGGCGAGCGCGACCTGCGCCCCGCCCTTGCGCAGCATCCGGAATTGCTCGTGGGGCAACCGCTGCTGTTGCCCAGCCACACCCCGCGTTTCCAAGACGGGCATTTTGTCTCCCGCAGTGTGTTTTTGCGCGCCTTCGTGCTGTTGGGCGATTCGCCAGTCGTGTTGCCGGGCGGCCTGACCCGCCAGGCCCTGGGCGCGCAGGAAGGCCCGCGTCTGACCATCATGATGGGTGGCATCAAGGACACCTGGGTGCCGGCCACCGGGCCCGGCGCCGCCTCCACCTTTGCGCCCGGTGCGGCCGCCCCGGAAGCCGCCGGCGAGGAATTCTCCATCGGCAGCCGCGTGGCGGAAACGATGTATTGGATGGGTCGCTACTTGGAGCGGGCGGAAAACACCGCCCGGCAACTCAGCACGCTGGAGGCCTTGCGCTGGGATGCCCTCGGTGCGGATGCGCAACGCCTGTATTGGCCGCTCTGGCGCGCCGTGGCCGTTTCGACTGACCAGAGCATGCGGGCGCACAAAACTCCGCCGCCGGATTTGGCCAAGTTAACGCGGGCGCTTGTGCTCGACCGGCAGCAGCCGGCCTCCGTTCACGCCTGCGTGCTGGCCGCCATCAGTAACGCCGCGGGCATTCGCGACATCATCACCCCTGAACTTTGGCAGGCCTTGAACCAACTGGGCATCAAACTGGCCGAGGTGGGCAAGCGGCCCCAGGGAGTCGCGCGCGCGCGATTGCGCGAAATTTGCCAGGTGGTGGTGGACGAGGCCCAGCGCGTCAGCGGCGCGGCCGAACGCACCATGCTGCATGACGAAGCGTGGCAATTTTTCCGCATCGGCGGCTGGCTGGAGCGCGCCGTGGACACGCTCGCGGTGCTCCAAGCCCTCGTCGGCCCCGAAGGCCGCAAATTGCTCGGTCGCATCGAGGACGAAACCGACC
>CAZCMU010000019.1:0-23238 GCA_964499725.1 uncultured Opitutales bacterium | reverse complement strand
AAAAAAAAGGCCGGCGACCCTACCCCTAAGGTCGCCGGCCACTTATTTTCTATTTGATACCCCAAATGTAGGCACATTTAAGCCTACGCACCTAATAAACCCCAGCTAGGTGCATTTGGCAAGCACTTTTTATCAATTATTATGCCCCCGCTGTGGCAGAAGCCTGATTTATCACGCAAATGGACTGAACTAATTCGTGTACTAAAATTGCCCCAGCCAACAAATTAGGTCAATCTCGCTGACGCCATCCAGCCCAAGCGGTTGAAATAACGCAACTCACGGCCTTAACTGCGGTTGCCTTGTTAGGCGCATTTTCACCCGCCAGATTGCCGTTGCCTTACCGAACGGATTGCCCCAAAACCCATTTCGCAGCTACGCTCGGCAACCCTTCTGATTATGAAGCCACGATTGTTGTTGGTTTTGGTGCCTTTGCTCGCGTTCTGGGGCGGTATGGCTTGGTGGTTGTCTCACTTGGCGAATCAAGTGGACTCCATGGGCAATGGCCCGGTCGGCAATGCGGCAGCTTCCGCCAGGAACACCAACGGCAACGCCGCAGACAATCAAAACGCCAAACTGACTTCTGATCAATTCAAGGCGGCGTTGTTGCAAACCCTCGATCAGCCGGCCGGCCCGCGCCGGTTGGCCGAAACCCTCGCCGCCTTTGACCGCTGGGTCAAAGCCTACCCCAACGAAGCCATGACTTGGGGAGAAGACGGCTTGGAGGGCAAAGAACGGCTCGCTGCCATGAAACTCGGCATCGGTGAGTGGGCCGCCAAAAACCCTGGCGACGCTGCCTCCTGGGTTGACGGCATGGCCAGTGATGCCAGCAAGGTAAACACCATCGCTGATTTGTTGGGCGCCTGGGCGACACATAACGGCAATGCCGCCGCGAATTGGGTCATGACTCTGACGAACCCCGTGGAGCGTATGCAGGGTGTTCAAGCGCTGGCCGACGCTTGGTCAAAAACCGATCCCGCCCGCGCCACCAACTGGGCCATGCAATACTACAACAACAATGAGGACGCCACCGCTTTGCAAACCGCCATGGCCAATTGGGTGGAGAAAGATCCGCAAGCCGCGCTCCGCTACGTCCAAAACCTGCCGCCGGGAGATTCGCAAAACGTAGCCATCAATAACCTCGCCCTGCGCTGGGCCGCAAATGACCCCGTGGCCGCCTCCACTTGGGCGCTGACCCTGGATGACCCGCAGCAACGCGAGGAGGCTCTGGTCAATGTCGTTGATTCCTGGTCTGCTTGGGAACCTAAAAAGGCCGCCACCGCCATCGACAGCTTTACCGACCCGGATGCCCAGGCCGCCGCCGCCGCCGCCTTGATGGATCGCTGGGTTTCCAGCGACGCCGTCGCCGCGTCCGAATGGCTAATTCAGCAGCCGGCGAGCCCGATGCGGGACGCCGCTATTACTTCCTTTAGCAACAATCTCTTTTACAACGATCCCACCAATGCGCTCAATTGGGCTCTCGCCATTCAAGATCCTGATGTCCGGGAGCAACAGGTCGTGGTTCTGGGCAGCGCTTGGTTGAACTATGACGCATCGACCGCCCAGCAATGGATCCAAAACAGCGACTTGCCGGATGAAATTAAAAGCCAGATCCTCCCTGACGAATCCCCACCGGAAACTTTTCCCGCCCCGGTTGACAATTCTGGGGCCAATCCCGCGGCGCCGGACCCCAACGAACCGGTCAATGTAACCTTCTCACCGCTGCCTGACCCATCTACGAATGACAATTCCCCGGCAAACGGCGATCAAGGCCAGCCCCCGCCTGACCCCAATTCGCCTAACCCGCCGGCCGACAATTCAGCGGCTGACCCAGGAGTGATTAACTAACTCTTCGCCTCCGGCTTGCCGGAGCGGCCATCTTTGCCAAACGGCGCGCGCGAACTCAAATCATCATCATACGGACTCATCATTCGCTTGATATGCGGACTAAAATATCGCTTGCCGTCCTTAAGCGCCTCAAAACCATTTTTCAGCCCCTGCAATCCTTCGGCCTTTTCCACAAAACCATCCACGCCGCCTTGCAAGGCCGTTCGCACCGTATGCGGGGTCACCGTGGCGGTAAAAATCAGCACTTTGCAATCGGGCAGCTTGCGCTTGAGGATGCTTAGAATCTCCAACCCATTCACCTCGGGCAGCCGAATGTCCACCACCACCAAATCCGGCTTCGCTTCCATGACCCCTTTCAACGCCTCACCTCCATTGCCACTCGATCCGACCAGCTCCATATCCGTGAAATTGCGGATGTACTCGCTGCAAAAGTCGAGGACCATGGCCTCGTCTTCGATGAGATAGACCCGCTTAATCATAGGTGTATAATGTATAATTTTCCCCACCTGTCAAAGGAATCCCCCTAGTTGGCATTTATATCTCCTAAACTGGGGGTTTTCAGACTCGCTGGGTCAGGTCACCGCCTGAGCCAAATTAATGCCACTTCGCTTTTTACGATATTTTGAAAGTGAATTTTAGGTTACTATCTTATATGTTTTTAGCTTTGGCATTTGCCTTCCCCTTCCATGAGCGATCGCTTCCTCCCCCACGTCAAACAAATCCTCGCCGCCGCTGATGAATTGCCCGACGCAGAATTATGGCCCGGTGAAGAGTATATCATTGAGCTAAAAGGCTCCGCCACCAGTCACCTCCTGACTTTTAAGCGCGTAGCCTACCATAGCAAATCTCGGGGGCGAATCTACAAATGGCTCTACAACGGGAAAATGTGGGTGTAGTCATAAGCCATGAAGGCCGGCCCCGTTGAGGAACAAATTCTGGCTTCAGCTCTCGCCCCGCCTCCTTCATCCTTTCCTCCATGCGCATTCTGGGGATTGATTTCGGGGCCAAACGCTGGGGCTTGAGCTATGGGGACGAACTCGGCCTCGCGCTGCCCCTGCCCGCCGCCACCGCGGCGACCACCGAGGAACGCTTCACCCAGCTCGCCCGCGTCATCGCCGACCGCCGCATCACCGAGCTCGTCGTCGGCTATCCCTACAACATGGACGGCTCCGCCGGCTTCAAGGCGCGCGAAGTGGACGCCTTTATCGCTGAACTCGAACTGCGCTTTCAACTTTCGGTGCACCGGACCGACGAACGACTGACCACCCACGCGGCTGCCAGCCTCACCTCAAAGCGCAAATCAAAAAAAGCCCGCACCCCCGCCGCCCACCGCGCCGCCCGCGCCACTGGCGAAGTGGATTCGCGAGCCGCCACCCTGATCCTCCAGGACTTTCTCGACACCCGTCACGGCCCCGCGCTGCTCCCCGATGATGAATAGCCCACCACTTCGATTCGCCGCTTTTGGCTATTATCGAATCATGAACTCTGGTTAAGATTGGATGTTGGATGTTGAATGTTCGAAGTTCGGTGTTTAATGATTTCCCATGCGCGAGAAGCCCCTTCTGCTCGGCCTGAACATTGACCACGCGGCCACCCTGCGCCAGGCGCGCTACCGCCAGTTCGCGCGCGATTGCGGCCAGATGGTCGAACCGGATCCCGTTGCGCTGGCTTTGCTGGCTGAGCGGGTCGGCGCCGATGGCATCACCGTGCACCTGCGCGAAGATCACCGCCACATCCAGGATGGCGACGTGCGCCGCCTGCGCGAATGCATCCAGACGCGCCTTAATCTGGAAATGTCCTGCACCCCGCAGATGGTCGCCTTTGCCCGCGACATCCAGCCCGACATCGTTTGCCTCGTGCCCGAAAACCGCGAGGAGGTCACCACCGAAGGCGGCCTCGATGTCGTCGGTCAGCGCGCCCGAGTGCAGGAAACCGTCGAAGCGCTCCTCGATGCGAATATCGAAACGAGCCTCTTTATTGATCCCACCCCTGCGGCGCTGGAAATCGCCGCTGAGATCGGCAGCCCCTTTGTCGAACTCCACACCGGCGCATTCGCCCATTCGTATTACGGCCCCGCCCGCGAAGTTGAACTGGAAAAATTGCGCCTGGCCGCGATGCTGGGCCACGACCTCGGCTTGATTATCAACGCCGGGCACGGCATCAATTACATCAACATCGCCGATGTTCGCTCCCTGCCGTGGTTGCACGAACTCAATATCGGCCACAGCATTTTGTGCCGCGCCCTCTTCAGCGGCATCGAAGAAGCCGTTCGCGAAATGAAAACGCGGATGAACCCGTCTTAGCCTATTCCCGCCGCGTGAAATCCCTCGACAAATCCGTCATTGGCCGGGTGGTGCTCGGCGTCGGCACCGACTTGGTCGAGGTCGCCCGCATCCGCGGCGCTCTCGAACGCCATGGCGACCGCTTCCTGCACCGGCTTTATACCGAGGGCGAAATCGCCTACTGCCAAAAACAGCGCGATCCGCATCCATTCCTCGCCGCGCGCTTCGCCGCCAAGGAGGCCGCGTCCAAAGCCTTTGGCACCGGCATTGCCCGCGGCTTCGGCTGGAAAACATTTTCCGTCGCGCACAACGAACACGGCGCTCCAGTTGCCGTGCTCGACCCCGCCGGCCAGCAACTACTGGCCGCGCGCGGCGCCACCGGCCTCCTCGTTTCACTCAGCCACACCACCAGTCTGGGCCACGCCGTCGTGCTCTTGGTAAAATAATCCATGCGCTCCCACGACCCTTGCCACCCCATCCTCACCTGCGCGGAAGCGAGCGCCTGGGAAAAACAAATTTTAGGCGACAACCCCGAACTCGCGTGGGCGGCGATGGGCCGGGCCGGCGCCGGCGTCGGTGCCGCGGTGGTGCGTGACTTTACCCAATGGCGGCCCTTTCCGCGCGACCCGCGCGTGCTCGTGCTCGCCGGCCCGGGCCATAATGGCGGCGATGCCCTGCTCGCTGCACGCGAAATTTTGCGCGCCCGGCCCCGCGGCCACGTCACCGCGGTTTTACTCGAACCGCTGGAAAAACTGAAACAACTGACCCGGCGCGCGTGGGACGAACTGGCGGCGAATTCCGGCGTGGCGCACCTCACCCCGGAGCAATTCTATCCACTGCTGGCAGCGGGCCAGACCTGGGATATTTGCCTCGGCGGACTCTATGGCTTGTCGTTTCATCCCCCGCTGCCGCCGCAGGCCCGCGCACTTATCCAGACGGTGAACGACGCTCCCCACGCCGTTGGCTTCCGCGCCGCGATTGACCTGCCCAGCGGGGTCGGCCCGACCAGTGACAACCTCGCTTTTCAGGCGGACTTCACTTACGCCACCGGCATCGCCAAACAGCCGCTTTTCGATTCAGCGAACGCCAGGTGGGTTGGCCGTATCCGGTACATTGATATTGGTTTTTTTGAAAAACTTTACGACGGGCCGCGCGAATTTTCAGAAAATCTCGTGCTGCCGGCGGTTTTGGAGCCCGCGGCGCGATTGCGCAATGCCACCGGCAGCAAACGGCAGCATGGCAATCTGTTGGTGCTCTCCGGCTCGCGCACCTATCCGGGCGCGCAGATGCTCAACGTGCTCGGCGCGTTGCGCGCGGGTACGGGCTTGGTCACCGCGCTGACTCCTTTTACGTTTGCCGCATCCTTTGCCGCCGCCCGGCCCGAGGCCATGTGGCGTCCGTGTCCGGAAGAACCGGACGGCAGTCACGGCTTTGCCACTCTGGGCGTAATGCGGGAACTGCTGCCCAGGGCTACGGCAGTACTCACCGGCTCGGGCCTGGGCCGCAGCCTCGCTACCCAAACCATGTTGCTCAAGTTGGTCCAAACCTGCCATCTGCCCCTGGTACTGGACGCCGACGCCTTGATGCCCAAAATCATCACCGCAGTCTCCGAACGACCCGAAGATGCCGGCCCCGTCATCCTCACGCCCCATGCGGGTGAATTCGAACGCATTGCCGGCGAAAACGCTGATTTGGAGGAATTTTGCATCAAATATCATGTCATCACCGTGCTCAAAGGCCCGGTCACGCGGATCAGCGATGGCTTGCGAACTTGGTGCAGCCCCTATGGGGGGCCGGTGCTGGCACGCGGTGGCACCGGCGACCTGCTGGCAGGCATGGTCGGCGCCCTGCTCGCGCAGATGCAACGCAATCCATTTGACGCTGCGGTGCGCGCCGCGGTCTGGCACGGCTTGGCGGCGGATGCGCTGGCCCGCGCCAAAGGCGAAACCGCCGCACTAACCGCGGAACTGGCTGCGTACTTACCCGAAGCCCTCCGCCACGAATGGGGTGACTGAACATGGATGCGCTCTCACCGCGACAAGCGTTGATGATTCTCAACGCCCTGCCCAATATCGGGCCCATTACCACGTGCCGCCTCCTGGCGGCCTTCGCGGGCGATGCTGCCCGCGCACTGGCCGCGACCAGCCATGAACTCAAAAAAATCCAGGGCGTTGGGCCCATCATCGCCGAAACCGTCGCTCACTGGCGCACGCATTTTGATTTGGAGAAGGAAGAAGCTTCTCTCAAAAAAATCGGTGGAAAATTCCTGATTGCCGAAGACACTAATTACCCGCCGCTCTTGCGCGATATTCATGACCCGCCCGTCGGCCTCTATTGCCTCGGCGAATACACGGGAGAAGACCGCGCCGTCTCCCTCGTCGGGAGCCGCCGCGCCACATTGTACGGCATCGCCGTCGCCAAACGCCTTGCCGGGGATTTATCTCGTCTCGGCTTCTGGATTGTCAGCGGTGGGGCGCGGGGCATTGACCTCGCGGCCCACGAAGGCGCGCTTGAAGTGGGCGGCAAAACCGCCGTCATCCTTGGCTGCGGCATTGACATCATCTATCCTCCGGAACACCTCGATTTATTCCGCCGCATCGCGGGCCAGGGTGCGGTCCTCAGCGAATTCCCTCTCGGGCGTGGCGCGGACCGCCAGACTTTTCCCATGCGCAACCGCCTCATCGCCGGGTTGAGCCGCGCCACCGTCGTCATCGAGTCAGACGTCAACGGCGGCAGCATGATCACCGCGCGCCAGGCGATTGATGATGGTCGCGAAGTCTTTGCCGTGCCGGGGCGCATTGACCAGGCTTCGAGCCGCGGCTGCCACAAGCTCATTCGCGAGGGCGAGGCGAAATTGCTCACCGGCGTCGAAGACATTCTCGAAGAATGGAAATTCACCGGTCAACTTGAAATTAAAATGGACCAGCCGTTGCCGATGACAACGCCTGCCACTGCGGAAGCCTTGACCGGACTCGGCGAAGACGCCCAAAAAGTTTTTGCTCTGCTCACTGGCGGCAAACCTGCGTTTCCGGACGAACTCGCCACACAAACCGAACTGCCCAGCGCGCGCATCTCGGCGTCGCTCCTTTTGCTCGAACTCAAACGCCTTGTGGTCAAAAAAGCCGACGGGCGCTTTGAGGCGCGATGACCACAAACGTGCTGATAGATTTTTCTCCTGGCTCCGCGCTCCCTGCTCCCTGCTTTCTAGCCCGGCGGCCAGCGCAACGAACGCCCGCCCAACAGGTGGATATGAAAATGCGGCACGGTCTCGCCGCCGTCGGCGCCATTGTTAATCACCACACGATAGCCACGATCGAGCTTGAGATCGCGGGCAATCTTTGCCGCCGTCAGCAGCATATGGCCAATGAGCGATTGGTCGGCGGGGCTGGCTTCGTTCAGGCGCACGATGTGTTTTTTGGGAACAATGAGAATGTGCGTGGGCGCCTGCGGGTTGATGTCGCGGAATGCATAGCACACATCGTCCTCGTAAACGGAGGTGCTCGGAATCTCGCGCGAAATGATGCGCTGGAAAATCGTTTTCTCGCCCATGGCCGAAACCTAGCATAGCCCGCGCCAAATGCGAAGGAAGATTTTAAACGGTGATGCGGATAATCTGTTGTAGGGGCACAGGCTTGCTGCGCCCTTCTTAACTCTTCTTTGCGTTCTTCGCGCCTTTGCGGTGAACCATCACCTCATAAAAACAACAAATGCAACACCGCCCTGGCCGAACTTTGCGCGGCGGCGGCTTCCTGGATATACGCCATGGCGTCCTGGTAACGCCCGCGCGCGCGGGCTGTCCACCGCTTGCCCGGCGGGCAGGCGAGGCGGCGCAGACCGGTCGTCAACAACACGCCCTCCGGGTATCCCGCCAATGGCCGCAACGACGCCAATACCCGCTGCCGAATCCACAATGGCTCCCACGTCTGCTCCCGCAAATCGAGGTGAACGAGCTTCGGCTGCCATCCATCGCGCCGGAACAACCCGAGCAACGCCTCCGCCGCCTGGCTGAGTAATGCCGCATCCGGCCCGCCCGGCGCGGCGCTCTCCAGCGTAAACTCGATCGCCGCCAGCACCTGCTTCTCCAAATCGGCGTCCGCGCCCACCGCCACGCTCAACAACGTGTGCAGCGCGCGCAGGGGCGGCGTTTTCTCAGTAATCGTCGGCATGGTGTGGATTGCATCCACGCATTGACACGAATCTTCCCGAAAGAGAAGGGAAAGTTATTCACCAAAAAATATTTGGCCCATCCGTGGACAGTTTTCTCCTACTCCAGCGCCGTCTTCAGCGCCTTGATTTCCTCCGCCAGCGCGCTGATGTCCTTGAAATCCTTGTACACACACGCAAAACGCACATAGGCGATTTGGTCAATCTGCTTCAGGCGCGCCATGATGAGCTCGCCCACCGCGCGGCTCGGCACCTCGACATCGTATTCCTTTTCCAGCGCGTCCGTGACCTCAGTGACGAGCAACTCCAGCCGCTCGGCCTCGATGGGCCGCTTTTCGGTCGCCTTGCGCAGACTGTTCAAAATTTTGGCGTGGTCAAATTCCTCGCGCCGCCCGTCCTTCTTAATCACCAAAAAGCCCTCGCGCACCGTCTCCTCCAGCGTGGTGAAGCGGTGGCCGCATGCCAGGCACTGCCGCCGCCGGCGGATGGAACGGTTCTCCCGCCCGGTGCGTGTGTCGAGCACCTTGGAGTCTTCGTGGCCGCATTTCGGGCAATTCATATTGTAGGCAGGAGCAGGGAGAAAGACATAAAGCAACGAATAGGACACTCACAGTTCCAAAAAGTTCTTCAGCAATTGCAGTCCGTTTTCCGTCGCGTACGACTCCGGGTGAAATTGCACGCCGTAGATCGGCAGCGTTTTGTGCCGCAGGCCCATAATCTCGCCCTCCGCCGTCTCGGCGGTGATTTCAAGGCAATCCGGCAGCGTCGCGCGCTCGACGAGCAGCGAGTGGTACCGCGTCGCGGGGAACGGACTCGGCAAGCCTTTAAAAACATCGGTGCCTTTGTGGCGAATCGGCGAGGTTTTGCCGTGCATCAAGCGACCGGCGCGGACAACCTTGCCGCCAAAATACTGCCCGACCGCCTGATGCCCCAAACACACGCCGAAAATCGGTTTTTTGCCCGCAAACGCGCCAATCATCTCCAGCGTGACGCCCGCCTCGCTCGGCGAACATGGCCCGGGCGACAACAGCACCTTGTCGGGATTCAGCTTCAACGCCTCCTCCACCGTGATGGCGTCATTTCTGAACACGCGCTGCTCCACCCCGAGCTGCCCGTAGTACTGCACGAGGTTGTAAGTGAAGGAATCGAAGTTATCAATGACCAGCAGCATACCGTTTGACCAAGGGCCAAGCATCGCACGCCGCCCCTGCCGGGGTCAAGGGCATTGGGGCCGGGGGGATTTCGAGCCGTCCTGGCCGCCCCCATCCCGCTTGACGGGCCCCGGCTTGAAGTATTGTAGTCTAGCCAATGTTTCGTCGGTTGAACGCTCTCTCCACCCGGCCCCTGGCGGGCTATCTTGTTTGCGTTCTGGCCTTCGTTGTTTTTCAGGGTTTGCTATTTGGCCTGACCCCGTTCGTGCAGCGGGAATTTGCCGCTGAGAATCTCGATCCCCGGCTGGCTGTTTATCTCGACCCGGCGTTTTTGCATGCCCGTCTTTGGCTTGGAGTGGTTTTGGTTTTTTTACTGCTCACACTAAAATTTTATGACTTTGGCCCGGCTGGAACCGCCGCGCTGGTGGTTTTCGTCGTATTTGCCAATGTGCTCGTGGTGATCCGCGCGCTGCAATTTCCAGTTTGCACGGACGACGCCTATATCGATTTTCGGGCCGCCCGCCAATTGGTTCTGCAGGGCTCCCTGGATTACAACGCCGGGGATGCCGTCATGGCCTTTACCTCCAATCTGCACTTGTGGATTCTCTCCCTCCTCGGTTGGGTTGGTGGTTTTGATGCCCTGCCCCACTGGTCGCAATGCTTCAATATCTCATGCGACCTGTTCAGCTTTGGCCTGGTGTATAAATTGGGCCGCCAGCTTAAACTGGTGCCCGGCGCGGCGGTGGTGGGCTCCGTCCTGCTTGCGCTTTCATCCTATCAAGCGCTTTCCACCACCGACGGCAAAGAGACTTCCCTGGTCGTTCTGCTGCTCCTTGTTTTAATTTTTGCCGTGGAAACCAACCGCCTGGCCTGGGTGGCCTGGGCCGCCAGCTTGATTTTTCTAACCCGGCCCGAAGGAGTGGTGGTGGCCACGGCTGCCGGCATCTGGGGCCTGTATGCGCACGGGCGGCGCTCGCTTAAATACTGGATGCTTCCCGGCCTGCTGGCCGGCCTTTGGTATGCGCTGCTGTGGCATCATTTCGGCACCATTTGGCCGCAGGGCATGGTCGCCAAGGCCTTGGTCTACCCGCGCTTTTCGGCGCAATCCATCATCGGCGCCGTCCTCGCCTTTTTGGCGGGGTGCTTTGGCTGTAACGAAGGCTCCTACTACCAACATTTAACCATTCAGGGCTGGGGCTTTATGCTCCTCATTGTTCCCCTGCTGCTTCGGGCGCTTTGGCGCTCACCCGGCACCCGGCTTTATCTGGCCGCGCTGGCCTTGTTGACCATGGCCTTCGTCGTGAAAAAAGTGTGGTTGGCTTTTTCCTGGTATTTTTCCTGGTACGCGCTGGTGCCCATGCTGGTAATCCCGATTTTATTTCAATGGGCCCTGGGTCTGGCGCGGGAAGCCGGCGGTTTTAGAGTTTTGCTCACCGCGGGCTTGGTTGGCTTTGTGGCCTTTATCCCACTCGGCGCTTACTCCCGCACCCACGCCGCCTTCCTCGGTTCCACTTATCCTTACCCTTACCCGCTTTTTACGTGGAACATTTATGAGCGCCAGCGGCTTCTCGCGTATCGCGACCTCGCCCTGCGCGTCAAAGCAGAGGCCGGTGTCACCACCACGGTGGCGCCCAGCGAAGACGGCGTGGTCGGCTATTTTTACAATGGCCCCATCCTCACCCTGGATGGCCTCGCCTATCGCGGCATCAACAATTACTACCCCCTTCCCGCCGGCTTGGTCGTCAGTGATTATGCCATCTCCCCCAAAATGATCGCTGAACAAAAACCGGATTATGTCATCTTGCTGGAGGTTTATGGCCGGAATTCATTGCTGAAAGACGAAACTTTCACCCGGCAATATGTGCTGGAGGAAACCATCCCCACCGTGGCCTACGGCAGCAACGGCATGTTGCTTTACAAACGAAAAGCCGCCCCGGCCCATCAATAGTCTACTGGCACTCCAAACACCCGCCGCCAGCGGACCCGAACAGCGCTTTTGGCATTTTTACCGCTCGTAATAAATGAGGTCTTGACCGGTGCGTTTCGCGCTTTTCAACCGCCCCGGCAACGGATATTAATCACTTCCCTGCCATGACGGAAATCCTCCAGGTTGAACTCGCCGAGCGGAGCTACCCCGTTTACATCGGCACGGACGCCTGGCACATCTTCAGCGAAGTAACCAGCCGCCTGCGCAGTGACCAGCGCCGCGTGGCCGTCATTGCTGACCAGGCCGTCGTGCGGGGCCAGCCCGACTTGCTCAAGCATGTGCTGGCGATTGGCGAAAAGCCTCTGCTCCTGCGCGGCGGCGAACGCACCAAATCCCTCGCCCAACTCAGTCATGTTTATGATTGGATGGCTGCCGAGGGACTCGACCGCCACAGTGCCGTCTTCGCCATTGGCGGCGGCGTCATCGGTGACTTGGCTGGATTCGCCGCGGCCACTTATTTGCGTGGCGTGGCTTTCTATCAAGTGCCGACCACTTTGCTCGCCATGGTGGACAGCTCCGTCGGCGGCAAAACCGGCATCAACCTCAAGGCGGGCAAAAACCTCGCCGGCGCTTTTTGGCAGCCCCGCGCGGTGTTGGTGGATACCGCCTGCCTGCGCACCCTGCCCCAGCGCGAATTTTCCGCCGGCCTGGCCGAAGTCATAAAATACGGTCTACTCGCCGATGCCGACTTGTTTCACCAAATCGAGCGCACGCCGGTCTGGCGCTGGAACCACCCCGGCCTGCCCTCGCTTATTTACGAGTGCTGCGCCATCAAGGCCGGCATCGTCGCGGGTGATGAGCACGAGACCAAGCCTCAGGGCGGCCGCGCGTTGCTCAACCTCGGTCACACTTTTGCGCACGCCCTCGAAAACATTGCCGGCTACGGCGAATACCTGCATGGCGAGGCCGTGGGCCTCGGTCTTGTTCTAGCCGCGCGGCTTTCGCACAAACTCGGCTGGCTTGCCATCCGTGATGTGACGCGCGTGGAAAAAACGGTCGCGGCGGCGGGCCTGCCCGTGCGCTTGCGCAAACGTCTCGCCTCCGCCAAACTCCTGGCTGCGATGAAACTCGACAAAAAAGTGCGTGGCGGAAAGCTGCGCTTCGTGGCGTTGCGCCGCATCGGCGAGGCCGAAACCGTCGAGGGCGTTTCCGAAAAAGTGGTCCGCGAACTCTGGCGCAAGGTCGGCGCGGCCTAGGCTGTTGCACCGCATTTCCCCATGGCCGGCTTCGACGAAAACCTGGTGCGCGAATATTTTGAGCTGAACGGCTTTCTCGTCCGGCAGTTGCACAAGTATCAGGTTCACTCGCGCCGCAAGCGCGACGAGGAGGAAATTGACCTGCTCGTGCAAAACCCCGGCTGGCAACCCGGCACACCCCGCCCGGGCTTCCAACTCTTCGCGGGCGACCTCCCGCTCATCCGCCGCGCCATCGTCGCCGTCATGGGCTGGCACACCTCGCGCCTGACGCCTTCGATGCTCAAAAGCGGCTCGAAGATTTCCGACTTCCTCCGCAAGGAGGTCATTGACGTCGCCAACGAATTTTTTAGCGGCTACGAGGACTTCACCACCGAGGGCGACGCGGGCAAGGACGTGCTGCGCGTCCTCGTGCTGCCCAGCCTGCCCGCCAACGACCCCCTGCGCAGCGACAGCATCAAACAGTTGCAGGAGCACGGCGTGGACGCCATCCTGACCTTTCCGTCCATCCTCGAAAACCTGCTGCACCGCGTCGAAACCAACCTCAGCTACCAAAAGTCTGATTTGCTGCAAATGATCCGTCTGTTGAAAATCTACGACATGGTCAAATCCCCCCAGGGCGAATTGTTCGACAGCGAAAAGTTTACCAAAACCAAATCCGCTAAACGCTAACCGAAAGTTTTGCCCACGGCCCATTACGCTTCTCTCCGCAATTTTCACTCTCCACTTCATACCAAGCACTAGAACACTTTTTCTTCGATGCTCCACCCCACCGCGATCATCCGCCCCTCGGCCAAACTCGGCGCGAACGTCTTCGTCGGGCCGTATGCCATTGTCGAGGCCGGCGTGGAAATTGGCGAAGGCTCCGAATTGGCGGCCCACGCCATTGTGCGGGTCGGTTCAGTCCTCGGCAAGGGCGTCAAGCTGGACAGCTTTGCCGTTGTCGGCGGCGACCCGCAGGATTTAAAGTTCGACACTTCTATTCCCAGCGGCGTGCAAATCGGCGATAACACGGTCCTGCGCGAGGGCGTCACCGTGCATCGCTCGACCAAGTCCGGCGGCTATACCACCGTCGGCGCGGGCTGCCTGCTGATGGGCCACAGCCATGTCGGGCACGATTGCCGCGTTGGCGATAAAGTCGTCATGGCCAACGGCGCGCTGCTGGCTGGGCATATCGAAGTCGGCGACGGCTGTTTTTTGAGCGGCGGCGCGGTCTTCCATCAATTTATGCGCATCGGTGAAGGCGTGATGGTCAGCGGCAATGCGCGCCTCGGGCTGGATATTCCGCCCTTCACCCTCGCCGCCGAGCGCAACGAACTGCACGGCCTCAACCTCGTCGGCCTGCGCCGCCGCGGTTATGACGCCGCGACTGTCGCCGAAATTAAATTGCTCTATAAAACCGTTTTCCTAGCTGGCTCGCCCCGCGCCAACGCTGCAAGGGCCGCTCATCTCGCCAAAACTGAACCCGGCCAAAAATTTCTCGCCTTCTTCACCACTAGCAAACGTGGATTTCTCCGGCCAGTGAAGAACACTTCTGCCGAAGAAGCCGAGGGCACTGAGTAAGTTGTTTTTCCTTGTTTTTTCTGAATTCTGATTTCTGAATTCTGAATTCCCTTATCTGTGCCCTCCGTGTCCTCCGTGGTTAAAACTTCTTTGCCTTTGGCACTGACCTGCGGCGACCCCGCGGGCGTTGGCCCGGAAATCATCGCCGCGTGGCTGAAGGCAAATCCCGCCGAATCCGCCCACGTCGTCCCCATCGGCCCGCAATGTTGGCTCGATTCCATGGGCGTTAAAGGTGTCGCCGTAGGTTCCGCAGATTTTTCTATTGAGCCCGGAAAACCCTCCATCGAAGGCGCAAAAATCGCGCTCGATGCCCTGGAGGCCGCCGCGGCCGGTTGCCATGACGGAAAATTTTCCGCCGCCGTCACCGGGCCGGTGTCAAAAACCTGGATGCAAAAAGCGGGCTTCACTTTCCCCGGCCAAACCGAATTTTTCGCCACGCGCTGGGGCGGCGAGCCGACCATGGCCTTCGCGGGCGGCAAATTGCGCGTTGTCCTCGCCACCTGGCATATTCCGCTGATGGAGGTCGCCCGCGCGCTCGATGAACCCTGCCTCGCCCGCGCCGCCACCCAAGCCGACCGTTTGGCCCGCGCGCTGGGTTCGTCAAATCCTCGCATCGGCGTCTGCGGACTCAACCCCCACGCGGGCGAAGCCGGCCTGCTCGGCACCGACGAACGCGACCGCCTCGACCCATGGCTCGATAAATTGCGCCAGAAATTCCCCGGCGTGTCGCGCTGCGAACCGGGCGACACCGTCTTCTGGCGCGCGTTGCGCGGGGAATTCGATGTCGTCGTCGCGCTCTACCACGACCAGGGTCTCGCGCCGCTGAAGACCGTGGATTTCGACGAATCGGTAAATATCACCCTCGGCCTGCCCTGGATCCGCACCAGCCCCGACCACGGCACCGCCTTCGCCATCGCCGGCCAAAACCAAGCCAGTTGGAAAAGCTTTGCGAATGCGGTGGGGCTGGCAGGGATTCTGATTCGCTAATGGTGCCGCTACACAAGCGACAAATCTGTTGCTCGAATCATGGCATCAGTTAAACATGGCATAATCAAACGTGGCTCAGGTTGCTTACATTGATGGGGATGACACTTTGATCCGTTCAACGGGCCAAAAACGCATTCCCATGGTTCAAACCGTGCGATATGTGCGAAGATTGAAGCAAGAAGGATGGAAACTGTATTGCTGGAGCAGCGGTGGCGCAATTTATGCCAAGGAAATTGCGATAGAACTAAAAATTGATGACTGTTTCGTCGGATACCTTCCAAAGCCTGAGATAATGGTTGATGATCTCACGCCACAGGAATGGCATCCGTTTAAGATCATTCATCCTGCGCGAATAAACGAACATCCTCCTCAATAGATTGTGGTTAAGTTTGATCGCGCGGCCTGAAAGGCCGCAGGAGTACAGCCCGGGGTTGATCCGGCGTAGCCGGAGAAACCCCGGGATTTAGACATATGAATGCCTTGCGCCCTGTAGGGGCGCAGGAATTTTGCCAACGAGTTCCTCCGCCCCTACAGGGCGGTATGCTTTCTATTCAGCTTACCCAGGGCGTCATCCCGCAGCGGGATTTGCCCTGGGCTAGATTCCTTCGCTCTTGCAGGGCGAAAGCCAAACTTGCCCACGATTAACTCGCCCTCCGCGCATTGACAAACCCCTCCCCTTGCGGGATGATGACGAGTGGAAATCATGTCTGACACCACTACAGCGCTGCCCGAGGGCGTCCGCCTGGGCAACGAGAACCTCATCCAGCTCACGCCGCTGGCGGGCGAGCGGGTGCGCACCCTCATCGCGCGCGAGCAGCAGGGCGAATTTTTGCGCGTGGCCATCACCGGCGGCGGCTGCAATGGCCTGAGCTACAAGTTCCGCTTCACGCCCGACGCCAAACGTGGCGACATCCTCGTCTCCAGCGCCGGCGCCCAAGTGCTGGTGGACAGCAAAAGCGCCCTCTACCTCAAGGGCACCGTGCTCGATTTTTCGACCGAGCTGATTGGCGGCGGCTTCAAGTTCACGAATCCTAACGCCAAGGCCAGTTGCTCCTGCGGCGAGAGTTTTAATCTTTGAGACTTTACCGCAAAGAAGCAAAGGAGGAACAGCGGAAATTCCCTTTCTGCTCCTTGTCCTTCGCGCCTTTGCGGTGAAAACAAATTTTTAAATGGTCCTTTGACGACGTCACTGCGCGGGAGTTGGCGACACCGGAATCTTCGCCGCCACCAGCCCGTCGCGCACCGCGCGCAAGTTCGGAAAATCCGCGCCGTCGTATTGCGCGAGGCAGATGCCGTTCATGCCGCAGTCCACGCAGAGCTGGATGCCCTGCTTAATCAATTCCGGCGTGGCCTTGGGCCGCACGGCCACCGCGGGCACGAGCCAAAAGTCCTTCCCCAGTTTTTGCCGGTTTTCCGTGAGCCATTGCCGCTTGGCCTCCAGCGCTGAGGCCGCGCCCTGCTGTTCGGCATAATCCATGATGCGGATGGACTCCAGGTACGGCTTCAGTTTGACCACATCAATGCCCCAGTCCAGCGGGTTGCGCGCCGTCTGGTGCATATTATAACGCAAATCAATCGCAGGCTTGAGCGCATGAACCGCGCCGTGGATTTCCTTATAAAACCGCGCCACCGAATCGCACCGGAAATTTTGCCACTCGTCGCGCGCGGGCTGGGCCTGCGGGTCGGCCAGCAGCGCCGCCTGAATTTTCTCGAAATCAATCCCCTGCGCGGCGGCGGCCTTTTTGCATGAAGCACAGAAGCACGCCCCTTTGTCCGGGCCGCCTTCATCCATCGTGACAATGCAGGACATGACAAAGTCCGGGTCGTAATTCGCCACCAAATCCGAAAACAGCGCGACGGCGTAGGCCCGGGTGTCGGGGTGGTTGGGGCAAATCGGGCGCAACCAAGGTCGCACGTGGGTGATTTCGCCGTGGATGTTGCGCTCCACGACATCGGCCAGCTCGCCCTCCGCGCGCTCCTTGTCCACCAGCGTGTGGGAAATTTCGATGCCGACCTTCAGCCCGCGTTTGCGCGCGGCGTCCACCAGCACCCGCGCCCAATCCGTCTGGTTCAGCCAGTCATTATCAGACAGGCGCGGCTTGATGCGTCCGTAGCGCTTCAGCTCCGGGTGCCAGTAAATGCGGGCGTCCTCGGCCGTCCACGTCTGGCGCACGGGGTTGTGCGGGAAGACGCCGGTCGTCAGCGGCCGCTTTTCCGGGTGCATCAGCCCGACCAGGTAGATCGTGTTGATGGCCGACATCTGCTGCATGTTGTCCAGCACCCGGTCAATGCCTTCGTCATGGATGTCCCAGGCAAAGAGGCTGCCATCAATCTCAAAGGGCCGGGACGCGGCCTTCGGTTCGGGGACGGGTTCAGTCGCTGCGCGCAACCCGCGCGGCAGCAACGCGGCCACCGCCGCCGCGCCGCCCATTTTCAGAATATCGCGCCTGTCTTGCTGCCAACGGTTCATGGGGTAAGGGGTGGCCAGAACGATGCGCTGCCCCGGCTTTCCTGACGACACAATTTTCACCCGCGTAATTCATTTTTCGGATTGCAGGCTGTCCCACTCGCAGCATTGATAAGGCCGTGAGCGCGACGCCTTCGCCTATTTTGTCGAACCTCGTCGAGGAGGCCGCCCTCGTGTTGCCCGGCACGCCGCCCGCGGGCGAAGGCTTTGTGGCCCATATGCGCGAACTGGTCGCCCGGCTGCCCGGTGGCCGCCCGTCGTGGGACGAATATTTCATGGCCATGGCGCTGCTGATTTCCTCGCGCTCGCCCTGCGAACGGCTGCATGTGGGCTGCGTGCTCGTCTCCGCCGGCGAGTACAAGAACCGCGTCGTCGCCGCCGGGTACAATGGCTTCCTTCCCGGCGCGCCGCACAAGTCCCGTGTGCGCGACGGCCACGAGCAGGCCACCGTCCACGCCGAGCAAAACGCCATTACCGACGCCGCCCGGCGAGGCGTAAGCGTCAATGGCGCAACGGCCTACATCACTCACTTCCCCTGCGTCAACTGCACCAAGATGCTCGTCGCCACTGGCGTGCGCGCCATCCGCTACCACTTGGACTACCGTAACGACGAGCTGGTGCGCGAATTGCTTCGCGAAACCGGCCTCGAGCTGAGGCAACTTTGACCCTCCGCCCGCTGTCTTACCTATCGCCCGACCCTCTGCCATGAGCACGCGCACCCTCACCATTCGCGAGACGACAATTGCCGGCTCGCTCCTGCTGGCCCACCCGGATTTGGAGGACGGCAATTTTCGCCGCACGGTGGTGCTCGTTTCCGCCCATTCCAAGGAAGACGGCGCGCTCGGCGTCGTCATGAACCGCCCGCTGGAGCGCACCCTCGGCGAAGTGCATGGCGAATTCGCCTTTGGCCCGCTGGCTTCCGTAAAACTTTATTCCGGCGGCCCGGTCGCCACCGAGCAAATGCTGCTCTCCGCCTGGCAATGGAACGCCGCAACGGGTGTCTTTCGCCTGCACTTTGGCATCAGCGCAGAGAAAGCCGTCGAACTCCTCGAAACCGAACCCGGCACCGAAGTGCGCGGCTTCCTCGGCTACGCCGGCTGGACGGGCGGACAGCTCGAAAATGAATTAACCCACAAGTCCTGGGTCGTGTCCCCGATTGACAACCCCGACTTCCAGGAAAGCAACGGCGAGACCCTCTGGAAGCGGCTCATCGCCCGCATCAAGCCCGACCTCCTGCTGGGTTCCGACGCTCCCGATGACCCTTCGGTGAACTAGGCCAACACCCGGCAGATCGTCACCCCGTCGCCAATCGGCAGCAGCACCGACTGCACGCGCCGATCTCGCGCGAGTTTGTGGTTGAGGCGATCAATGGCCCAAGCTGCGGGCAGCGTCGGCGGTGTCCTTCCGCCCAGGCGTCCGCCAGCCAGCATGTTGTCGAACAAAATCAGCCCATTGGGCCGCATGCGCGGCAGGATAAGTTCATAATAATCGTCGTACTCCGGCTTGTGCGCGTCAATGAAGGCGAAGTCAAAAGTCTGTTTGTTCACCAGTTTCTTGAGCGAACCAATCGCCGGCCCTAGGCGCAGTTCAATTTTTTCCGCCACACCCGCCTTGGCCCAATATCGCCGCGCCAGCGCGGTCCATTCTTCGCTCAAATCCAAACAAAGCAGTTTGCCACTCTTCGGCAGACCGCGCGCAATGCAGATTGAACTTAAGCCGGTGAAGGTGCCCACTTCAATGGCCCTGCGCGCTCCTGTCGCCGCCACCAACATGGTCATAAACGCGGCTTGATCGCGCGGAATTTGCATCGGCGCGTCTTCTGGAAATTTTTTTCGCGTTTCGCGCCGCAGAGATTCGAGCACCGCGTCGCCGCCCTTGCTTCGGCACTCCATCAAATAACCATAAATCCCGTCGTTGAGCGCGGTGTATTTGAGGGTCTCCGGTCGGTTGCGCCGGATATGCCAGGGCACTGCTTTCATAACTCGACAGGATTAGGCCAATCGGTTCGATAATTATTTGCCCGCCAGCAGCGCTGGCACGTCCATATCCTTGGCATCTTTCCACAACGATTCGAGCCGGTAGTTGTCCCGCTGGTCGGGCAGGAACAGATGCACCATTATTTCATAGGCGTCCACCACGAGCCAGCCGCTGTCCGCGCCAAATTCCGAACCCGCCAGAGAGGCCTTTTCCTCTTTCAAAGTTGATTCAATGGCTCCGCGCAAGGCCTTAAGATGCGGCGCCGACGTGGCCGTGGCAATGACGAGGTAATTCGTGATGGTCGATTTTCCCGCCAGATCCAGCACCCGCATTTCAACGGCTTTTTTGTCATCCAAAGCCTGGCAGCAGCGTTGCAACAGGTGGAGCGAATCAGTAGTGGGCATGGGTTGGAAAAGAATCAGAATAAGTCGGAATAAAAAAATTAGCGATACAGTTTCTTTTCCTCAATGGCGGCTGCGACCGTGTGCGGCAACCACAAATCCATCAACTCCCCCGCCTGCCGGCGGCGGCGAATCTCGGAAGAACTCGCCGGATGGCTCGCACCCCTCAGGTGTTGCCAGCGTAAAACCGAAGCCAGCGCGGGCGGGGGCGCCGCTGGCGGCAGCCCGGGCCGATCCAGCACGGCAAAATCCACCCGGCGCGCCAATTCTTCCGGTTCCCGCCAGTGGTCGAGTTGCGCAAATTGATCCGCCCCGAGCAGCCAGCAGAGCCGTGCGTGTGGCCAGCCGGCTTGCAAGGCCCGCACCGTATCAATCGTATATTGCACCCCCCCGGCGCGCAGTTCGAGGTCGAGCACACCCAGACGCGGATCCGCTGCCTCGGCCACGGCCAACTCCAACAACTCCAATCGGTCGGCCGCTGAAGCCATGGGCGCCACTCCCCGCAAGGGCGCCTGCGCCGCCGGGACAAAAAACAAATAATCCAGTGCCAATTGCGCCAGCGCCAAGTGCGCGATGGCAAAATGCCCAAGATGCACCGGGTCGAACGTGCCGCCCAACAAACCAATCTTCGCGTCCGGCCGGGACAAGTTGGGCCATGCGCCAGCGCTTTTAACCATACATCTCTTTAATCACAGGACGCAGAATGGTGCCAAGCTTTTCGAGCGCGCGCTTTTCGCGCATGGACACCTGCTGGTGGGAAATGCCGATGCTTTGCGCGATGTTCATCAGGGTCTCCGCCTCGTTGCCGACGCCCAGGCCGTAGCGGCGCACCAACACTTCGCGCTGCTTTTCGCTCAACTGGTTGATCATGTCCTGCACGACGCGCAAAATTTCCTGGCGGTTGAGCATATCGCGCGGGCTGGCCGCTGATTCGTCCGGCAACAACAACGGCTTTTCGCCCGGCGCAGTCAGCGTATCGAGCGGCACGCGGGGCTGTAACAACGTGCGCTCGGGTCGCATCGAGGCTGGAGCCCCCGGAGCTTCCTGGTTGGCCTCGCGCAAAAGTTGCGACGCCAGGTTGACCGGCACATGTACGGGAAAGCGCTCACCCAACAGATAATTGCGAATGGCGCGGGCCACCCACTGCTGGGCGTAGCTGGCAAAGGGCGTTTCACTGGTGTCGGCTTTGTCCACCGCATGCAACAGCCCCAGGCAGCCTTCCTGGGTGGCATCGGCCCGCTTGGCCTGGTCATACACCATGCGCAGGGCCAGTTTACCCGGCAGGTCATGGTGCAAAATATACAGGTGGGCCTGTGCATCCTTGTAACGGCGGTGCTCACGCAAGACGGCGACTTGCAATTGCTCGCTGAACTCGGGCCAGCGCGCGGCGCTCAAGGGTTTGTCCGCTTTAAACCAGGGAATGTTTTCGTTCGTCAATCCCCACGTCTCGGCCAGCCGCCACGCCTGGTCGCCCTGCATCATCCCCGGGTAGCCCGCCAGCACCCACGCCAGCAAATCCTTCTTGGCTTCGAGCATCATCGAGTCCACCAGCGCGCGCAACCCGATGCCGCGGCGCGGCGGCGGCAACCCGAGTTTCTCCAATCCTTCTTTGAAAAATGGTTCAAACTCCGGCACGTGCATGGACCAGTTCAACCGCTGGCGATGCCGGGTAATGGCCTGGCGCGCCACCCGCTCTTCCATGCTAATCGGCGGCAACGGGGTCGCTTCCGGACACAAGGAAACCTCCGGCACCGGGACAATATCCGGCGTCATCGCAGGTTGAGCGGGCGTAGGGTCGGAACGCTCGACCGGGGTCTTGGGGCAGACTCCCATAATGAAGAGTTTACTTCAGTCTGGGATTATATGCAAACGGAAATTCGCTCGCGGGAGGAGCAAAAACCTGTAAAACATGGCGGCGGTTTTTCTACCCCATGCCCGGGTGGCGGAATGGCAGACGCTGTCGACTTAAAATTGATTGGCTTAAACAGCCGTGCGGGTTCGAGTCCCGCCTCGGGCACCCTTTCTTTCGTTTGGCCACCTTGGACAGCCTTGGCTGCCCCGCCCTGGCTCATTGATTTTGGCTGACTTCCAGACGCAGGAAAATGGGGCCCACCGCTGGCACAGCGATGCGGGCGCTCCAGCGCTCGGTATTTTCGTCATCGTCGGGGAGTTGGGTGAGGTCGCCAGCCGGAACCGCAATCCAGTTTACGTCGTCGGTGGAATACTGCGTGACCAACGAGAGGTTCCCCAGGTCTTTGCTCTGGCGGTATTGGAGTGTGAGGAATAAGTCCTGGCTAATGGGTTCGTCTCCAAGAGTGGAATTGTCTCCAGCGCTGGGCAACAAATTGGACGGCGAGGTTATATTCAAGTTCATCGCCTTGAGCAGTAGCGCGGGAAGGTCAGCAGCCGTTGGGCTGGGCTCATCGGCAGTGCTGCTCGAGTCAATACCACTTACCCAAGCCGCCGAGTCCGCATTGTTCACAATTGACCAGACGATGGGAGGGGCGACTATCGGAGTGGGAGGACTAGGGGCTATTGGAGCTATGGTCCCAACTGCACCCCCTCCATTGAATGTTCTAGAGCCCCCGGTTGATGCAGCCACTACCGTCAGCGTCTGTCCCACATTTGCCGCCGCATTGTAATTGGCATTGCCCGATTGCGAAGCGGTGATGGCAGCCGTGCCGACTTTGCCAACGATGGTCACCAAGCCGTTGCTGACCGTCGCCACCGCAGTGTTCGAGCTGGAGTATGTAACGGCCAGCCCCGATGAGGCCGTGGCCCCGAGGGAGAATGGACTATTGCCGACGGTCTCTGTGGCAAGAGTCCCAAATGAAATGATTTGCGCTGCCTTGCCGATTGCCAGCGTGCCTTTGGCGGTGCCCGCATAATTAGCATCCACCACCGTCACCACCACCGGGTAGCTACCCGCGTTCACTGGCAAGGTCGTCGAGCCATTGTAGGTCACATTGACCGAAAGCCCTACCGGGTTAGTCGTCACCGTTGCGCTTTTCGCCGTTCCATCATAAGTTTGCGAAAGATTCGACACTGTCACCGTCGCGGTGGCTTTGTTGATCACCAGATTGCCACTGGTGGAGCCGGAGTGATTGGCGTCGGTGATCGTCGCGACCACCGTGTAATTGCCCGCACTTACTGGCGCAGTCGTTGAACCATTATAGGTCAAATTAAAGGCCAGCCCCGCCGGGCTGGTCGCCACCGTCACC
>CAZCMU010000018.1:6813-23257 GCA_964499725.1 uncultured Opitutales bacterium | reverse complement strand
CCAAAACCCGTCACCGGATATTGCCTGGGGTGCGCGGTTGCTGCATCGCCCGCTGGTCATGACCATCATCAACCATCACAGCACCCAGCGCTCGCTGCATACATTCATGTGGGATGTCGCTGCGCGGCTGGCAGGTACCCGCTGCTATATTTCTGATTTTGTGCGCCGAACCTGGGAACCCGGCGGCCTCCGCGACAGAAGCCAGGTCTTGCCTGCCGTTTCGCCATTGCCTGTGCGCCCGACTACCTGGAATCGCACGGGTTTTTTCTTTATCGGCCGCTGGATTGCCAACAAAGGCCTCGAGGAGCTGCTGGAAGCCTATGCCACAGCCAGACTTGAACGGTCACGCTGGCCGTTAACTCTTGCTGGCGACGGCCCGCTCCGCCCGACCGTCGAAAATTTGATCATCCGTTTTTCGCTTACGACGGTGCGCCTTCCCGGCTTTGTCACCGATGAGGAAAAATTTTCGATGATGGGCGCGGCCAAATGGAACGTGGCGCCACCACATACCCGCGAAGATCTCGGCCTGACGCCGATTGAAGCGCGCCACCTCGCCGTGCCGTCCATCATCACCCGCGACGGCGGGTTGCCCGAGGCCGCGGGCCCGGACGCGCTGATGGCCGAACCGGGCGACATCGCCAGCCTGCGAAGCCGTCTGGAGGACGCCGCCGGCATGTCCGAGGAGGAATACCACCGCCGGGCGCTGGCCAGTCAGGCCCAATTGAAAGAATTTCTGCGACCCATGAGCGATTACGAAACCATCTACCGCAATTTGGCCGGACGACACTAGTCAATGGGCCCATCTGTCAGCACCCCCTTACTGGTTGTCCATCCCACGGGCAACACGTATGTCCGCAACGATTTGCAGGCCTTGCACGAGGCCGGACGCTTGCGAACCTATTTGACTGGTTTTGGATTCAGCCGCGAAAGCAGTTGGGCGCATTTTCCCGGACCGGCTTCGCTGCGCCAGGAACTTGCGCGCCGCGCCTATGATTTACCGGAGCGATTGATTTGCGCCCACCCGACGCGGGATTTCATTCGCTTGCTCGCTTCGCGCGTGGGGGCCGGCTGGCTCACGCGCCACGAGACCGGTTGGGCCAGCATTGACGCGGTGTTTCAGGATTTGGATCGTGTCGGCGCACGGGCCATTGGAAAGCTCGCGGGCGAACCCGGCGCAGTTCTCACCTATGAAGATGGCGCTGAATTTACCCTGGCCGCGGCCAAAGCCGCCGGCTGGCGCACCTACTACCATCTACCCATCGCCTATGGGCCCTACGCGCGAAAAATTTTTGCCGAAGAAGCCGCCCGCTGGCCGGAATGGGCGCCCACGCTGCAAGGCGACCGCGACTCGCCGGAAAAAATGGCCCGCAAGGAACGCGAGCTGGCACTGGCGGATGAAGTAATCTGCCCAAGTAAATTCGTGATTGAATCCCTTCCCGCAGATGTACGAGCGTCCAAACCCTGCCACCTTTTACCCTATGGCGCACCCGTTCCGCCCCTGTGGTCAGCCAACGACCCGCGCGATCAGTCACCAGATCGTCCGCTGCGGTTGTTGTTTGTCGGGGCCTTGAGCCAGCGCAAGGGCCTGGCGGATGTCTTTGCCGCCATGCACCTGCTGCAATGCCCGCGTGATATCGAGCTCGTGCTATTGGGTCAAATGAATGCACCCTGGGATTTTTACCGCGCCCAAGGCGTGCCCTTCACTTACGAGACCCCGCGCGCGAACGACGCCGTCCTGGCCCTCATGGCGACCTGCGATGCGCTCGTCCTACCCTCGCTAGTGGAAGGCCGCGCCATTGTGCAACTCGAAGCGCTCAGCCGCGGGCTGCCCTTATTGGTCACGCCCAACGCCGGAGGGGAGGATTTGATCACGCCCGGTGAAACCGGCTGGCTGGTGCCTGTACGCGACCCGGCGGCTCTGGCGGAAAAAATCACCTGGTTGCGCGAGCACCGTGGCGACCTGCCCGCCCTGCGGGCAGCCTGCCGCGCCCGCGCGGAAAAAACGTCCTGGGCCGCCTATCGGCAACACCTGCTCGCGGCCCTGGACAATTCCGACGACAATCGGCTGAAAGCCACCATCGGATGAAAAATAAATTATTGAAACTGGAAGGCGTGCGGGGCTTCGCCGCTCTTTATGTTTTTGCGAACCATCTCCTTACCGGGCGCATCCTCGTCAAGGGCTCCTGGCTGTATACTGTTTCCGATTTGGGTTTCGAAGTGGTCATGCTGTTCTTTCTCCTCTCCGGCTTTGTCATTTTTTATTCCCAATCGCGCCACCGCGACCAAACCTTCTCCGGCTATTTTGGCCGCCGCTTCAAAAGAATTTATCCGATTTACATTTTTGCCCTGGCCGCCACTTATGTCGCCAACTGCCTTTCGGCGGGAATGCTGCTCCGGCTGGATGTGGGCAACCTGCTCGGCAATTTATGCATGTGGCAAGACACGCTCGGCTTCAAACCCGGCGTGCATATTGACGCGTTTGGCGGCAATATCTCGCTGTGGTCCCTTTCCTATGAATGGTGGTTTTATTTGATGTTCTGGCCCATTTACCGGTATGTCCCGCCCGGTGTTCAACTGCTGCTGGTGGCCGGTTTGTCCGCCGGCGGCGGCCTGCTTTATCTTTGGTGGCCCAATCAGGCTTCTTTGTTTCTGCTTTATTTCATCATCTGGTGGTGCGGGGTGGAACTGGCCCGGACTTATTCCGCGGGTATTTTGCCCGGACTCCGCAACCAGGCTTGGGTCGTGGGCGTCCTCGGCCTGTTTTGTCTGGCCTTGGCGGGCGCAAGAACCATGCACCCCGCCCAGGCGATGTTTTTGGGCCATCCGGTGCTCCGGCAGTTTTGTAGCAGCTGGCTGTTTTTAGCGTCCGCTCTCGCTTGGGCGGGTTGGAAGTTCCGGGGATTTGACTTCATCCCCTACTGTTTCAGTTGGGCGGCACCAATTTCTTACGCCGTCTACGCTTTGCACTATCCCCTGGCGGTGACCGCCACCTACCTGTCGTTCATCCCCTTCAAAAGCCTGCAAATTACCGGCTATATTCTCATGGTTTTCGCGGCCGCTTATTTTGGTGAATTTGTGCTGCAAAAGATGGTCAACCGGTCTGGGCCAGACAAAGGCCGCTCCCCGGCGGGGTCGTAAGGCAGAGGCCCAATTCGACCGGGATTTAGACTGGAACCAACCAGGCTTCCCGGTATAGGATTCCCCGATTCGCCTGGGTTTGGTTTTTCCGAAGCACTCCGCCTCTCTACAATCGAATTCACGCATCCCATGGCGGCCTCAACTCAAGTCAAAACGCTGAAGAAGCTGATCTGGTTATACTTGATCTTGTTGTTGACCGAAGGGGCGTTGCGCAAATGGGTGGTCCCCAGCTTGTCGACCCCGCTGGCCCTCATCCGCGATCCGGTGGTCATTCTAATCTACATGATGGCGATGTCCTGCCGGCGCTTGCCCATGAACGGCTTTGTGATGGGCAATCTCCTCCTGGCGGTGGCTTCGTTTTGCGCCAGCTTGCTGGCGCCGGATACCAACTTTACCATCACATTGCTCGGCTTGCGCTGTTATTTTCTGCATCTCCCCTTGATTTTTGTCATGGAGCATACCCTGGAAGCTGAGGATATCTGGCGCATGGGCAAATTTTTGTTCTGGTTTGCCATTCCCGAAACAATTCTTTGCGTGTTGCAGTTTTCCGAGCCCCAGTCCGCCTGGGTGAACCTTTCGCTGGGTGGGCAGGTAACGGTGGGCATGTCCGGCGCACTGGATAAATTTCGCCCCTCGGGCAGTTTTTCCTTCACCACGGGGGTGGCTGAATTCTACCCTTTGACTCTGGCCATGCTGCTCGGCTTTTTGCTCACCCAACGCAAGCTCGCCTGGTATTTAAGTGTGTCGGCGGCGGTCTGTGTGGCCATTGCCGTACCCATCTCGATCAGCCGCACCAATGCCTTGACGTGTGCCCTGATCCTGCTGGTCAGCTGCGCGGCGGCCTTCGCGCTGCCCCGCTCGCCGCAAACCATCGTGCGCATCATTTTTTTTATTGGCGTGGTAACGCTGATCGCTTCCTGGTTGCCCCGCTTCGATGAAGGCGTCCAAGCTTTCGGCGCCCGCTGGACTGATTCCACCGGGCAGGATGTGAACAGTTTTCGCACCAATATTATTGAGCGATTCTTTAACGACTTGTTGCCCCCGGTTCATGTGCTGCTGGATGCCCCCCTGCTCGGTTGGGGAGTCGGCATTGGTACGCCAATGGCCCAGGCGTATATCAACGGTTCCCGCCAATTTCTTTTCGGCGAGGGCGAATGGCCCCGATTATTGTATGAAATTGGTCCGGTGCTGGGCCTCACGTTTATTTTTTTGCGAATTGGCATTTGCGTGCGATTGGTCCGGATGGCCATCACCTCTCTGCGCCGGGAGAACGTCTGGCCGGCCATTTTCGGCGTGCAAGCTTTCCTGCTCGTGTTGAATTCACAATGGGCTCAAGCCACCACGCAGGGCTTTGCCACTTTTTGCGCCGGACTGGCTTTCGCCGCCACCCACATGAGCCTCCCGCGGGCCAAGCCCGTCAGCCGCCGCCGCCGGCGACAGCCACAATGGTCTGCCGAAAATGGACCCAATGAGCCCGTGGCGCTGCCGGGCTCGCTAACGTGAACGATTACCAGGTCGTCTTGTTGGGCAATTTTGCGCCGGCGCGCCAACAAAGCATGTTGCGCTTTGCCGAGATGCTGAAGTCCGGCTGGCGCCGCCGAGGCGTGAATGTTTTTCTAATCCAACCGGAGCCGTGGGCTTCGGTATGCGTGCCGGCCAGGGTGCGCAAATGGGCGGTTTATATTGATCAATATGTCCGTTTTCCCGCTCAAATTGCACAACTGGCCACGGCCACGGGATGGCAACCGGCCACACCCACGGTGTTCCATATTTGCGACCATTCAAATTCGATTTATCTGCGCGGGTTGCGTGGACGCCACGTGGTGCTGACCTGCCACGACCTGCTGGCAGTGCGTGGCGCCCTGGGCGAGGCGACCTACTGCCCAGCCTCGCCCACCGGTCGAATTCTGCAACAGACCATTTTGGCGTATTTACGCCGCACGCCCTGGGTCGCCTGCGATTCCGAAGCGACTTGCGCTGATTTTCGCCGCCTGACCGGTCGCAGCGATGATTCACGGGTCGTAACCATTCCTCTCGCCCTCAACGCGCCCTTTGCCCCGATTCCAGCGGCTGACTTGGCGGCACGATTGGCAAAATTTCCCGGTTTGCTTGAAACACCCTTTGTTCTCCACGTCGGCTCGGGGTTGGTCCGCAAAAATCGCGCCGGGGTGCTGCGTTCGTTTGCTTTGGCGCGACCACGCTGGCCCGGCCGTCTGGTCTTCGCCGGCGAACCGCTGAACGAATCCGAGAAAAAAGTCCTGCACGAACTGCGCCTGCCGGCCGACTCGGTCATCGAAGCGCCCAATGTTTCCCATGAGGAACTGGCGGCGCTCTACTCGGGTGCTCAGGCGATGGTTTTTCCCAGTTATTCCGAAGGTTACGGCTGGCCGGTGCTGGAAGCGCAGGCTTGTGGTTGTCCGGTCCTTTGCAGCAATGTCACCTCGCTGCCGGAAATCGCCGGCCCTGCTGGCTGGCTTTTTGCCCCAGACGACGCCCGTGGTTTTGCCGACGCCCTGGTTGCACTGAGCAATCCAACCTTGCGGGCCACTCACGTCGCCGCCGGGCTCGCCAACGCCGCCTCTTTCAGCGAAGCTCGGATGTTCGACGCCTACGCCCGCCTTTACCAACAAGCCCTCGCATGAATTCCCGCTCGCGCTTCTTTCTCGCCGCCCTGCTGGCGCCGCTGCCGTGGTTCTTGAAACGACCCTTGATGCAATCGCTGCTTGGTTACCGGTTGCATCCATCGGCCCGCATCGGACTATCCCTGATAGCCGCCAAGGAGGTTGAACTCGGTGAAGGCGCTCGGATTGGCAACTTAAATGTGGTGCGCGGACTCTCCCGGCTGGAACTCGGCCCTCACTCCATCATCGCGCAGTTAAACTGGGTAACCGGATTTCCGACCGGGCCTTCGCCACATTTCGCGCATCAACCGGAGCGCAAGCCGATGCTTCTCCTCGGCACCCACAGCGCCATCACCAGCCGCCATCTGCTTGATTGCACGAACACGGTCAGCATCGGCCCCTTCACCACGATCGCTGGATTTCGATCGCAAATTCTAACCCACAGCATTGACCTGGCTGTTAACCGGCAGAATTCGGCGGAGGTGAAAATCGGCGCTTATTGTTTTGTCGGCACGGGCTGCATCGTGCTGCCGGGGGCCAGTCTGCCGGATTATTGCGTCCTGGGGGCCGGGGCCGTGCTCAACCAGCCAGTTTCAGAAAGCCATACGCTTTATGCCGGCGTGCCGGCCCACGCGGTGAAAAAGCTGCCGGCTGATTCGGGTTACTTCAACCGCCCGCGCGGTTTTGTGGAGTAGCTTTTGCGCGTCCACCCATGCGCATATTGAAGACCGTACATTCGATGAATCCCGCCGGCGGCGGAGTGGCCACCGCCGTGGATGCTCTCTCCCGTGCGGAAATCGCGCTCGGTCACCCGGTGGAAATCGCCTGTCTGGATGAGCCGGCTTCCCCGTGGCTGCAGAATTTGCCGTACCCGGTTCATGCCTTTTGTCCGACCCTATTTCGCAGCTACGGGTGGTGCCCGGCCTTTGCTCGCTGGCTGCGGCTGAACATTCAGCGTTACGAGGTCGCAACCGTTGAAGGCTTGTGGCAGTACCAGGGTCTGGCGGTCTGGCACGCGGCCCGCGCCGCGCAGAAGCCCTACGTGGTCTATCCCCATGGCATGCTGGACCCGTGGTTTCAACGCGCCTACCCGCGCAAACATCTCAAGAAAATGCTCTATTGGAAATTGGGCGGCCACCGGGTCCTGCGCGACGCCCGCGCCGTCGCCTTCACCACCGAGGAAGAAATGCGACTGGCCGAAAATTCCTTCCAGCCCTGGCTTGCTCGCGGAGTGATTTCGCCATTGGGCGTGCAATTGCCATCCGGGAATTCTGCCGACCGGGCCAAGCTCTGGCAGCAACGCTTTCCCCTGCTCGCCGGCAAAAAATATCTGCTCTTTCTCGGACGCATTGATCCCAAGAAAGGCGTGGAAATGTTGCTGGCCGCTTATGCGTCGATCTATTCATTCGCCATCGCCAGCGGCACTGCACCCGTGCTCGTCCTCGCCGGGCCGGAATTTCACCCCGGCTTTTCCTCCTTGTGCCGTAATTCGATGCAACAACTCGGCCTGCGCGACGGGGTGGATGTGCTTTGGGCTGGCCACCTCGACCACGACCTGAAATGGGCCGCGTTGGAAGCGGCTGACGCGCTGGTGCTGCCGTCACATCAGGAAAATTTTGGTTACGTCGTGGCCGAGGCCCTCGCCGTTGGCACGCCGGTACTCATTTCCGAGCGCGTGAATCTCTGGCGTGAAGTGGTGGCCGACGGCGCCGGGCTGGCCGCCCCCGACGACCTTGACGGCACGCGTCGCCTCCTGGAAGCGCATCGCGCGTGGACCATGGACGACCGGCGGCGCATTGCGAACGCCGCCCGCCAATGTTTCATGGCCCGTTTCCAAATCGAAGCTGCTGCCCGCCGGCAAATTGAAGTGCTCAACGGCGCGAATTGATTTTTATCCATGCGCATCACCATCGTGCAAGGCGCGTTTTTTCCGGTGCCCCCCATTCGCGGCGGCGCCGTGGAAAAGGTCTGGCTGGCCCTCGGGCGTGAATTCGCCCGGCGCGGCCACCGCGTCACTCATGTTTCGCGGTTGTGCGATGGCTTGCCCAAAAACGAAATACTGGACGGCGTGAACCACCTGCGAATTCCCGGAGCCGACGCCCCGGCCTGCAGCCTGCTGATGAAGTGGCGGGACTTGCGTTATTCACTGCGCACGCGCGGCGTGCTTCCTCCGGCGGATATTTTAGTGACCAATACTTTTTGGCTGCCCCTGCTCGCGCCCGCCGCCTCCCGCGGGTTACTCTACGTGCATATTGCCCGCTTCCCCAAGGGCCAGCATAAGTTTTACCGCCGCGCGGCCCGCCTGCAATGCGTCTCGGAAGTGGTGGCCGCGGGCGTGCGCGAGCAAGCTCCGTCCCTCGCCGCGCGTGTGAAAGTGTTGCCCAACCCGCTGCCGGAAGGAACGTGGGTTACGTCGCCCCTGGCCGACGAGGCCCGTTCGCCCACGGTTTTGTACACCGGACGCATCCATCCTGAAAAAGGCCTCGATCTGCTCGCCGAAGCGTGGGCCCACCCGCGCGCGCGCGCGGCCCTCTCCGGCTGGAAACTCATCCTCGCCGGACCCTGGGCCACCGCCCAAGGTGGAGGAGGGGAAGATTTTCGCGCGAGCTTGTTGGAAAAATTCGCCTCCTCTGGTGATTCCGTTGAATGGACGGGGCCGTTGTTTGGAGCAGATAGCGCCAAATTGCACGACCTCTACCGCCGGGCGCGAATTTTTGTTTATCCCTCGACCGCTGCGCAAGGCGAAGCCTCGCCCGTGTCGCCGGTGGAAGCCATGGCCGCGGGCACGCCTTGCATCGTTTCCAAGTTGGCTTGTTTTCAGGACTATTTGGCCGACCAGGAAAACGGACTCGTCTTTAACCAGGAAACGCCCGATGCTTCCGGCCAGTTGGCCAAAGCCTTGGCCGCCCTCGCCAACGACCCCGCCTTGCGTGCCCGGCTGGGCGCGGCCGCCTGGCGCACCGCCGCCCGCTTTCGCGTCGAAGAAGTTGCCACTCGCTACCTCGCTGATTTTGAGTCGTTATTGAACCACGCCCCCGCATGAGCGCGCCTCGAAAGACTTACGCACAAGCCTCGCCCTACACCACCCCGTGGACAGGCACCGAGCGCGTGCGCACCCAATTGTGGGAATGGTGCTGGGCGCTGTTTTGCTGCTGGACGCCCAAGCCGTTTAACGGCTGGCGCGTGCTTTGGCTGCGGCTGTTCGGCGCGAAACTGATCGGCCATACTTTCGTCCATCCACGTGCGCGCATCACCCACCCGTGGAATCTGACGATGCACGACCGCGCCTGCTTGGGCGACGGCGCCCACGCCTATGCCCTCGGCCCCATCGAACTGCGCGAAGGCTGCACTATCGC
Source organism: uncultured Opitutales bacterium (assembly GCA_964499725.1). Classification (GTDB taxonomy): domain Bacteria; phylum Verrucomicrobiota; class Verrucomicrobiia; order Opitutales; family JABDGR01; genus JABDGR01. Next base: position 14,142 of record CAZCMU010000018.1, on the reverse strand, counting down.
CCAGGAAGCCTACCTCTGCACCGGCACCCATGATTTTTCCTCGCCCACGCTGCCCTTGCAAACTGCGCCGATTGTCGTTGGCGAACACGCCTTCGTCGGTTTGCGCGCCATCATTCTGCCCGGTGTGACCCTCGGCAAAAAGAGCGTGGTCGGCGCGGGCGCGGTCGTCACACGCAACGTGGCGGACGGCAAAACGGTGGCCGGCAACCCGGCGCGCACCCTCCCCTGATGCCTCGCATTCCCCCTTTGCTGGAACGTTCGCGGCGACACTTCCGGCTGCTCAAGCCCGCGTGGCAAAAATGGCGGCGTTTAAGCCGCTATTTTCCTCCACCCTCCATTGTAGGCATACGTGGGCCGCATCGCCCGACTGGATATCACTACCTCTTTGATGATTACCTGGCCGCCCAGCCGGGCGCTGGCGAGGCGACCGAGGTTTACGCCGCTGAAAATTTTTACCGCCCGCCGCCGCGCACACTTGATGGTGGTCCGCCACATCCGGTCTTTGCAGCGCTCAGCCAGGCCACCATCCCCGCTGTACGGGTCTTGCAACTGCACGGGGCGCGCTATTGGGGCTACAACGCCGGGGTGATTATTGGGCGGGACAACCGGCTGATTTACGAACTTTCGCCCGACGTTTGGGGCATCGAGAGCCACCGGGCTTTTTCCCAATGGCGCTACCCGCCCTGCCGAAAACTCGCGGGCACCGTGGCGGTGGTCTCGACCGCTGCGGCTGAGCGCAATTATTGGCACTGGACGATGGAGTTGCTGCCGCGGGTGCACTTTCTGGCCAAGGCGGGTTTCGGCCCGGACAAAGTGGACTACTATATCATCAACCACAGCAGTCGCCGCTATGAACTGGACTCCTTCGCGCGGCTCGGCTTGCCGCTGGAAAAAATTCTGCGCGCAGATGAGACCCTGCATTTCACCGCCGACGAAGTGATTACCACCAACAACAAGGCCGGCCAATTCGCCGTGGCGAAACACGTTGTGCAATGGCTGCGCGAGGGTTATGGCGGAGTCCCGGCTCGCCCGAGGCGCCGACTGTATTTGACCCGGCGCAACTGTGTCTTTCGCCGCCTGCTCAATGAAACCGCCATTGAACCCGCGTTGCGGACACATGGTTTTGAGATAATGGAGATGGATGCTTTGCCGGCCGCGGAGCAAATCGCGCTCTTTGCGGAAGCGCGCATCATCCTGGGCCCGCATGGCAGCGCGTTCACCAATTCCGTTTTCGCCGCGCCCGGCACCACGCTTGCGGAAATTATTCCGAACTCCTATGTGGACGCCGCCTTCTGGGCCCAGGCCATCGCGAACGGCCAGCAACATTTCGCGGATTTCACGCCGGGCGCTTCGGGCCTCGACTACACCCATATTTGCCGGCAGGACGATTTTTCTGTTGATCCGGCCCGCTTTGCGCGCTGGCTGGAATGGGTGCTGGCAGAATCTGAGAAATCCTCCACGGCCCAGGATAAACCCGCGTCATTTTCCCGCCCATGAATTTACCTGCCAAGTCAGTCCCGGTCTCCGTGCTCATCCCCGTGAGGAACGAGGCCGCCAACCTGCCGCGCTGCCTGGCGTCCGTCGCGTGGGCCGGGGAAATCATCGTGGTGGATTCGCAAAGCACCGACCAAACCGTGGCGATTTCGGAGAACCTGGGCGCGAAAGTCATTCAGTTTAAATATAACGGCGGCTGGCCCAAGAAAAAGGAATGGGCGCTGCGTCATGTGCCCTTTGCCCATGAATGGGTGCTGCTGCTCGACGCCGACGAGGTCATGCCCGCCAACGCTGCTGAAGAAATCCGCGTCATCGTCACGAATCCCGCGCCGCCGCACAATGGTTACTGGATCAACCGCCGGTTTTTCTTCCTCGGGCAATGGCTGCGGCACGCATATTTCCCGAACTGGAATTTGCGGCTCGTGCGCCACCGGCAGGCAAAATTTGAAAAGTTGACTGAGGGCGACACCAAGAGTGGCGACAACGAAGTCCACGAACATCTGCTCGTCGAAGGCACGACGGGAAAGATGAGCGCCATGATGGACCACTATGCCTTTCCGACGATTGATGCGTTTGTGGAAAAGCACAATCGCTACTCGAATTGGGAGGCCACGGTGGCGCTGGAGTCTGCTGCCGCGCAGAATGCGGGCGATTTGCAAAAGGCGGAAGTCGGCTGGCGGCGGCGGTTGAAAGGCTGGGCGAGAAAACTGCCCTGCCGCCCCTGTCTGCGGTTTTGCTACGTGTATTTCTGGCAACTTGGATTTTTGGACGGCCGCGCCGGCTGGTATTTCGCGCGCCTGCACGCCTATTACGAATTTCTGACAGTGGCGAAGACGTACGAATTGCGGAAACAACGGGAGCGCGGCGGGCGGATGGACTGAGCGAGCCACTTCACATCCTAAAAACTCTACCTGCGCCCCGACTTGGACACCCGAGTCGGGGCGCAGTCGTTCTGGATCTGGCTGGCATCCCACCCCGCATTTTGGATTGTCGGCGGCCCCAACGGAACCTATGTTGGCCAATTCGCGTCAGAGTCTTGGCGAACCCCATTGCACCATGAAAAAATCCAACGCCTCCCTCCTTCTTCTTGGCACCCTCGTTTTGGCCGCCGGTTGCAGTAGCATCCCGTCCGCGCCCGTCGCCCAGCCCAAACCGGTGGACGACATCTATTTCGGCACCACCCTCACCGACCCCTTCCGCTATTTTGAAAACGTGGACCACGACGCCGACGCGATGGCGTGGTTCAAGGGCCAGGCCGCGCATACCCGCGCCGTGCTCGACAGCATCCCCGGTCGCAACGCGCTCTACCAACAATTGCTACAATACTCCAACGCCGCGCCCACGCGGATCACGGATGTCAGCGAAGTGCCGGGCCGCATTTTTTACGAGGCGCGCAAGACCGGCGAAAACCAGTTCAAACTCTACACCCGCGCCGGCTGGGACGCGCCGGAAACCCTGCTGCTCGACCCCGATACATTGAAAGGCGCGGACGGCACGCCGATGGCCGTCAGTTATTACGCGCCGTCACCCAATGGGAAATATGTCGCGGTGGGGATTTCGCCCGGTGGGTCGGAAGACGCCTCCATCCGCCTGCTTGAAACCGCCACGGGCAGAGACCTGGGCCTGTTGATCGGCCGCGCGCGCTTTGGCGTTGCCGCCTGGAAGGACGACGAAAGCGGCTTCTACTACATCCAACTCAAGGAACGCGTGGCCAACGCCGACCCGTCGCTGCTGCAACAGGAGAGCCAGGTGCGCTACCACGCCATTGACAGCGACCCGGCGAAAGATCCCTTCGTGTTCGGCACGCAAACGCCCGGAGGCGTGAGCATCGGGGTGGAAAAAATTCCCGCCATCGGCCTGCAATACGGCGACCCGCGTGTGTTTGCCATCGTCGGCGACGGCGTGGAACGCGAACTGCCGGTCTATATCTCCACCCAGGCTGCACTCGATGCCGGCAAACCGGACTGGAAGCTGTTGATCAGTCTCGACGAAGACGTGGTGGACTTTGTCGTCCATGGCGACGACCTCTATGTGCTGACGCATAAGGACGCGCCGCGCTTTAAAATGCTGCATACGAAAGTCAGCGCGCCGGACTTTGCCAACGCCGACGTCGTCATTCCGAATGGCCAGGCGGTGCTCGAAAGCTTCACTCAGGCGCACGATGCCGTTTATGTCACCACCCTCGACGCGGGCATCGAACACCTCTGGCGCGTGCCTTATGACGCGGGTGCGAAGCCGGTGGAAGTGGATCTGCCGCTCAAGGGCAGCATCAGCGACATGGTGGCCAACCCACGCATTGACGGCTTGAAGATGCACCTGACCTCGTGGACGGATGTCGGCGGCTATTACGCCTATGACCCGGCCACCAACCAATTTACGGACACCCATCTGCAACCCGCCGGACCGTACGACAAACCGGGAGACCTGGTCGCCGAGGAAGTGCTCATCAAGGCGCGTGATGGCGTGATGGTGCCGATGTCCATCATCCATAAGAAGGGGATGGCGCTTGACGGAAACAATCCCTGCTGGATTGATGCGTACGGCGCTTACGGCATCGTGGACGAACCGTATTTCAGCCCGGCGTACCTGCCGTGGTACGAACATGGTGGCATTTACGCGGTGGCCCATGTGCGGGGCGGCGGCGCGTATGGTGAGGAATGGCACCTGGCCGGCAAAATGAAAACCAAGCCCAACACCTGGCGCGACTTGATTGACTGCACGGTGTGGCTGATTGACAACCATTACACCTCGAGCGCGAAGGTCGGCATCAACGGCGGCAGCGCGGGCGGCATCACCGTCGGTCGCGCGATGACGGAGCGACCCGAGCTCTTTGGCGCGGTCGTCGGCGACGTGGGCGAATTCAACCCCGTGCGCGCGGAACAAGGCCAGAACGGCATCACCAACATTGGCGAATTTGGCACCGTGGCCAAGCGTGACGAATTTAACGACCTGCTGGAAATGGACAGCTACCAGCACGTCGTGGACAGCGTCAGGTACCCGCCGACCCTCATCACCACCGGCATCAACGACCCGCGCGTGCCCGCGTGGATGCCCGGCAAATTCGCCGCGCGATTGCAACAGGCCGGCGCGCCGCTGGTGCTGCTGCGCGTGGACTTCGAAGCCGGCCACGGCTATGGCTCGACGCGCACGCAGGTGCTCGCCGAACTCGCCGACACAATGTCTTTCTATCTCTGGCAATTTGGCGACCCCGCCTTTCAACCCTAGTAAAATGAAAATCACCGCAGTTGAGGGAATCTTACTCTCCTACCCACTCCCCGCGCCGTTGCGCCTGCCGTTTTACGGCGGCGAGCGCACGATTCTGAAGCGCGACGCGATGCTCATTCGCGTGCGCACGGACAACGGGCGTACCGGCTACGCACCCGGCCCGGCCCACGAACGCGCTGCGCACGAAATCCGCGACACCATCCGGCCCTTCCTGCTCGGGCGCGACCCGCGCCAATGGCAGACGTTTGTGTTCAAAGGCGACCTCGAACTCACCAAGACCTACCACGCGGTCGAAATCGCGCTGATGGATTTGGCGGCCAAAGACGCTGGCTGCCCGCTTTCGGAACTCATCGGCGGGCGCAAGCGCGACCGCATCAAGCTTTACGGCAGCGCGGGCATGTACATGGCGCCTGCAAAGTATGCCGAGGAAGCGGCAGCCATTCAGGCGATGGGCTTCACAGCGTACAAGATGCGCCCGGCGCTGGGGCCGGAGAAAGATTTGGAAACGGTGAAGCTGATGCGCGAAGCCACCGGGCCCAAGTTTGGCCTGATGATTGACGCGCACACCTGGTGGCGCATGGGCGACCGGAGTTATTCCGCGGAAACCATCACCGCGCTTGCGCGGCAAATCGCGCCCTATCAGCCGACCTGGCTCGAAGAGCCGTTGCCGCCGGACGACCACGACGCCTACCGCAAAATTACGGCGCAGAAAATTTTGCCGATTGCCACCGGCGAGCACGAACAGGAGGAATCCGGCTTCGCCGATTTGATGGACACCAAAGCCGCGGACTACATCCAAATGGACGTTTGCTGCCAGGGCGGGTTTGCGATGGGGAACCGCGTGTTTGAAGGTGTCGCGAAACACAATTTGCGATTTGCGTTTCACAGTTGGGGCACGGCACTCGAAGTGCTCGCCGCCGCGCATCTCGGCATTTGCTGGCCGGCGAACGTCGTCGAATGGCTCGAATACCCGTGCTACTCGAATAATGGTCGCGCCGGGATGTATCCCTTCCCGCTCTCCGATGAAATTCTGCGCGAGCCGTTGCGGATTGATAAGGGCGATTTGCTGGTGCCGAAGGGCCCCGGCCTCGGCATCGAAATTGACGAGCGTGTGATTGAAAAGTACCCGTTCCTGCCGGGGCCGTGGTCGTATTTCCGGCTCGATTCGCCGGCGGAAACGGTGGCCGTCACCGGCGACCACAGCATGAAGTGGATTGAGGCTGAGCCGCCGAAGTTGTAAACAACCAGTCTTCCTCCGATGCGCAAAATCAACCTCCAGGATATTGCCGAGACCGAGGACCAATCGCCGAAGGGCAAGTACCACTCGTTCTACAAGGGCGTGTCGCTCGCGCTCGGGCGCGATGACACTTCGCGCGATCTCGACAAGCGCCACCCGTTCGACCTCGAATACATGCGGCTGCCCGCCGGGGCGACCAACTACCCCTACCATTCTCATTCCGCACAATGGGAACTGTATGTCGTGGTTTCGGGCCGGGGCCTCGCGCGCCACGACAAGGGCCAGACCGAAGTAGTCGCCGGCGACGCGTTCCTGTTTCCGCCCGGCGAGGCGCACCAGCTTTCCAATCCCGGCCCCGAGGATTTCATTTATTTCGTCATCGCCGACAATCCCCTCGGCGAATGCTGCCACTATCCCGACAGCAAGAAGTGGCTGGTTGGACGCGAAACCGTCTTGAAGAAGCTGGTGCCGGACGGCGGGGCGAAATACTACGAGGGCGAGGAATAATAAACGGCCTTGAAGGCCAGGGTTGTTTGCGGGAAGATGCGCGCACTTTAATCCATGAAAATACTGCGCGTTCTGCTGGTGGTCGGATTGGCCCTGCTGACTTCGTGCAGTTCGCCGCCCAGTTACGCCGCCGGCCCGAAGATTAAAGTGCTGATTGTGGATGGCTATAGCAACCACAACTGGCAACTGACCACCCAGTTGCTCCGGGAAATGCTCGGGCCAACGCGGTTGTTTTCCATCACTGTTTCCACCACGCCGCCGCCGAAAGCCACCGAGGGCTGGGACAAATGGCGCCCGAAGTTCAAGGACTACGATGTCGTCATCCAAACCTGCAACGACATCAACAACAGCGGGCCGGCTTGGCCGGCGGAAGTGCAGAAGGATTTTGAAGACTACGTGCGCAACGGCGGCGGGGTTTATATTTTCCACGGGGCGCAAAACGCCTTTGCCGGCTGGCCCGCATACAACGAAATCATCGGCCTGGGCTGGCGGCCGGCGTCGTACGGCACGGCCATCATGGTCAGCAGCGACGAGCAATTGATCCGCATCCCGCCCGGCCAGGGCCGGCAGACGAGTCATGCGCCAGCCGGCGATGTCGTCGTCCACCAACTGGGCGACCACCCGATTCACCAGGGCATGCCGCGCGCGTGGATGACGCCGCATTTGGAAGTCTATTTCGACGCCCGCGGCCCGGCGGAAAACGTCGAGGTGCTGTCCTACGGGCGCGACCCGCGCTACGGCGAAAACTGGCCGATTGAGTGGACGGTCGCCTATGGCCAGGGGCGGGTGTATGTCTCGACTTTTGGGCATGTGTGGGCGGACGACACCGACCCGGAATCCATGCGCTGCGTGGGCGTGCAGACGAC
>CAZCMU010000018.1:0-6713 GCA_964499725.1 uncultured Opitutales bacterium | reverse complement strand
TGTGGGCGGACGACACCGACCCGGAATCCATGCGCTGCGTGGGCGTGCAGACGACGATTATCCGCGCCCTGCAATGGCTGGCGAAGCGGCCGGTGACGTACCCAATTCCGCCGGACTTCCCGACGGCGACGCAGAAGTCGGTCAAACCAGCGAAAGCAAGTTGAGTTCTGAATGCTGAGTGCTGAGTTCGGAATGCTTAATGCCGGTGCGGAGAGTGTTTTAGTTCTTGGTTCTTGGTTCTGAGTACCAATCCAACAGTCCAAGAGATTTTTTTATATTTTTTGAGGTGCGACTGGGTAGGACTAGGGATAACTGGCTGGATGGGAGCGTCCAGCGTCCGTTAAGGCTGCGGAGACATATTTTATGCCTTAATTCACCTTAACTGGCCTTAACTAGCCTTAACTTTGGGGGCTACTGAACAACTGCGGTAAACGGGTGTGGGCTGTTGGCCAAGTGTTGAAAGATGCTGCAAAGAACGGGATTTTATTTTTGGGGAACATCTTAAGGGAAGTGAGAAAAAATGGAAGGGATGGGTTGGCTACGTTGGGTAGGTTGGGATAAAAAGGAAGGATGATGGATGAATTATGAAGGATGAAACAGCCGCAAAGAGACGCAAGAAATTGCAAAAAAGGCGGCAAGCCCGGTATTGTTACCACTTGCGCCTCTTTGCGGCGTACCCCCGATGCATCTTGCCAGCATCGTTAGGATTTGGGTATAGGTTACCCGCATCCGGCACAGCGTTTATGCGGGTGGTGGTGGCGCCGGGGCCATAGGAGAAATTTCGAATCGGAAGCGCCGGCCGAAGTCGTCCGTGCCGCAGCGACGGCAGGCGACATCGGCACCTTAGTAGTCGCATGGGCTGAAGCACCGCGCTACAATAAGAAGAGGGCGCAGCAAGCCTACGCCCCTACAACCGGAACAATCAAGGAGGTCCGACCCCACGTCATTTTCCAAACCAGACCGTCGAAGCGCGCTATGACCGCGGCCGGGCGATGGGGGTGCCGTCGGGTTTGTAATACTCGTTCAATTCGAGGCGCAGGTAGTCATAAACCACACCGGTGGTGACTTCGCCAGCGGGAACGGTGAGGGTCAGGGTATTTTCGCCCGGCTTCAGCAGCGAAGCGTCGAAGGTCAGCGTGCGTTCCTGCCAGACACCCCGATCGGTATTATAGCGCAGGGCGTTGGTGGCCGTGGGATAAATGGAGCCAACGTCGCGGCCATTGACGCCAATGGCCAACCCGCCAGTGCCATCGGCCCCCGCGAGCGCCAGGCGGAGCACGCCCGAGCCCTGGGCCGCCTTGGCCAGATTAAATTTGATGGTCCAAGTCGTGGCGCGGCCGCGGCCATAAACGCGCCACGGGCCGGTTTGATCCGTCTGCGGGTATTGGTCCACGGACTCGGCTTTGACCCAGCCGAAGCGCTGGTTGGCGGGGTCTTTGGCCAAGGGGTTTACAAAAGAGAGGTCGGTCGCGTGCGGGACTTCTTCAAAGAACCAGTCCTTGTGATAATCGCTCTGGCCGATGGTGTAGGTGAGGTCGTTCGGGAAGAGCAGCGCGTAACGCAACGGCCAGCCCCAGAGCCAATAGTCCGCGCCGTCGCCCTTCAAAAATTTGCCGCCGGTGCGGTCGGGGTAGCCGATGTCCCAGACTTGCGTGCCATAACGCACGGGCTTCCACTCGAGTTTGCCGAGGTCCAGCTTCTGACCGGCGGCGAGGGTGATGTTTGCCTGCGCGAATTCACCGAGGACGCCATCGGCATAGGCATGGAGGGTGTAAGTGCCGGGGCGGATATTGGCGATGGTGAACTGGCCATCTTCGCTGCCCACCGTCCAGAACTGGTAGTATTTAGCGTCGTGACCCCAAGTGACGAGATTGCCATTGCCCCCGCGCAGGGCATAGGCGCCGCCCGCGCCGGTGTAATCCGGATGGGCGAGACCGACGTTTAAATGGGGCAGTTTGGTGGAGGCCGCCTGGGGGTCGTTAAGCACCAACCGACCGGTGACGGTGGCGCGCTCTGCTTTCTGCGGGTAATCCACGCCCCGCACCCAGGGGAAGGGCCACATCGCCTTGATCGTTTTGGCGTGGCTGAGCGCGTCGTTAAACAAGGCGTTGGCATTGGCCGTCCAGGAGGCGGGGATGGCGGGGTTGCCCTTGGTGGCCGCGAGCGCATCCAACTCGGCCTGGGTGGTTGCCGTGGGTTTTTCAAGGGAATTGACGTAACAAAAAATCGGGCCGACGACCTTGTGCCACTCCTCCCCGGCATCAATACTGCATTGCTCACCGCCGGCGTAATGGCCGGAAAGCCAGTAGTCGAGCATCGTGCCGCCCATGTGGCAGACGAGGTCGAGCCGGGTGGGGCCGCCGGCAATATATTCGTTGGAGGGGTTGATGAACCAGATGCCGATGTGGTCGTTGATGCTGGACCAGCCATAGGCGGGCAATTTGTACATCTCGGCGCAGTAGCTGTATTTGTGCTCCACCGAATTTTGATAGATGCCGGTGCTGAGAATGCGCTGCTCCTTGGCGTGGACGACGACGCCCGCGCGCGTGTCCGCGTTGCTGCACATGGCCATGTTGCGGTCGGCATCCACCGATAGCCAGTCGAAGGTGGGATTAATTTGGTTGATGAAGCGGCTTTCCGCGCCCACACCGCCGGCGCGGTAGGAAGCGGGGTGGGAGTAAATGGCGTAGGTGTAAAACCCGCTCTCGCCCCGGCCCAAGGTGTAGCGGGTTTCGAGGTCGCAATACGTTCCGCCGCCGGGGGCGGTGGGGGTCAGCTCGACTTGGTCGCCGGTGACGCCTTTGACGGAGACCTCGGCGCGTTCGCCGCCGTTTTTGGCCGGGTCAATGGTGACGGTGTCGGTCAAGCCGCCCACGGTAGAGGCTGCGGCCGGTAATTGCTCCCAGCCCTCGGTGTTGCGGCCCATCGTCTCGATGCCCTTGTAAATCAGGGATGAGAGCCGGCCGGTGCTTTTCAAAACCGTCGCCTTAACGATGCCGTTGTCGAGAACCCAGGTGTCGCCCGTGTCATTGATGGTGACCGGGGTGTTGACAGCGGGCTTTGCGACGACGGGGGCCGCGGCGTCCGCAGCAAGAAGCGCGGACTGGGCGAGCGCTCCGAAAACAAAGGCCAGCGCCGACAAACGGCGAAGGCCGGTGGAAATAATCGAGTTCATGGGGTGGCCTTTCCTAAACGGGGCAAAACACTTTTTCCCAAACAGGGAAAAATCGAGGGGTGCGATTTCTTTCACCTAGACCGCCTGGGCTAACGATGCAAGAAGGAAGCTGGATGGACTAATTCACCCTCTGACCGCCAGGGCGGGCAAGTTCAACATCTCGCCGTTGCCCAGGTGGATTACCATGCCCCATCCTGCGCTTGCTTGTGGGCAAAAAAGTGTCTTAGTTGGTTGTTTTTATGAAACCTGATGTGCTTCGCCAGCGGCTGCAGGGCGTGATTGCGTTTCCCGTGACCACGTTCAAGGCCGATTTGTCCCTCGATCTCGCCGGTTTGCGCAAGAATTTGCGCGCCTTGCTCCAGCACCCGGTGTGCGCGGTGGTGGCGGCGGCGGGCACGGGGGAGCTGTATTCCCTGTCACCGTCCGAACACCATGCGGTGGTGAAGACGGTGGTCGAGGAAGTCAAAGGGCGTGTGCCGGTGCTGGCGGGCACGGGCTTTAACCCGCCCATTGCCGCGGAACTAGCCAAGGCATCCGCCGCGGCGGGCGTGGATGGGATTCTGGCGTTTCCACCGTATTACCCGCAGCCGGATGAGGAAGGCACCGTCGCCTACTACCGCGGCATCAGCGAGGCGACGAAGCTGGGCTTTATCATTTACAGCCGCGACTGGTTTGGCCCCGGCCCGGGGCTGGTGGAAAAACTGGCAAAAATCCCGACGCTCATCGCGTGGAAAGACGGCCAGGGGGACATCCGGAAATTTCAAATCATCAAGCAGCGCCTGGGCAGCCGCCTGCACTGGATTGGCGGCGCAGGCGACGACATGGTGCCGAGTTACTACTCAATGGGCGTGCGGACGTACACGTCGAGCATCGCGAACGTCGCGCCGAAACTTTCTCTGCGGTTGCACGAACTGGCCAGCGCGGGCCATTCCGCCGAACTGACCAAGCTGATGGACGAAATTGTCGTCCCGCTCTATGAATTCCGCGCGCGGCGCAAGGGGTATGAGGTTTCGGTGATGAAGAGCCTGATGGATCTGGTCGGCCTGGTAGGCGGGCCGGTGCGCGCGCCGCTGGTGGATGTGCGCCCGCTGGAAGTCAAGGAACTGCGCGCGACGCTGAAGCATTGGAAGAAATGGCTGTAGTTTTTTAAAATATGCCCATCCAACCCATCTTGATTGCCAGCCACTGGCGGGCCGCCCGCGCGACCGGGGTTTTCCAGGCGGAAAACCCGGCCTTGGGCCAGAAATTACCCGACGAATACCCCATCAGCGACTGGGCGGATTGCGATGCCGCGCTAAATGCCGCGGTCGAAGCCGCCGAACAACTGCGCAACACCGCGCCGGAAAAAATTGCGGCGTTCCTGACGCGGTTTGCGGAGCGGATTGAAAAGCGCGCGGTGGAACTGGTCGAGATGGCGCACCTGGAATCGGGCCTGGCGAAGGCACCGCGCCTGGCGGACGTGGAACTGCCGCGCACGGCGGGCCAGTTGCGGCAGGCGGCCGCAGCGGCGCTCGAGGGCTCGTGGGCGCAGCCGACGATTGACACAAAACCGAACATCCGCTCGATGCTGGCGCCGATTGGGCCGGTGTGGGTCTTTGGGCCGAATAATTTTCCGTTTGCGTTTAACAGCGCGGCGGGCGGGGACCTGGCCGCGGCCATTGCGGCGGGGAATCCAGTCATTGCCAAGGCCAATACGTCGCATCCGGGAACGAGCCGCTTGCTGGCAGAAGAAGCGTTGGCGGCGGTGAAGGAGACGGGCCTGCCCGAGGCGACGGTCCAAATGCTTTACCGCACGAGCCATGCGGATGGCGAAAAGTTGGTGGCCGACCCGCGCACCGGGGCCATCGCCTACACGGGAGCCCGCCACGCGGGACTAAAGCTCAAGGCGGCGGCGGACGCGGCGGGCAAGCCCTTCTACGCGGAACTCTCCAGCATAAACCCGGTGATTATTCTGCCCGGCGCACTGACGGAGCGCGGGGCGAAACTGGCGGAAGAACTGACCGGCAGCTGCCTGCTCGGTTCCGGGCAGTTTTGCACCAGCCCGGGCCTGATTATTTTGCTGGCCGGCGCCGCGACGGAGCAACTCATCGCGGACGTGAAACAACGTTATGAAGCCGCGACGCCCGCGCCATTACTGTCGGCGGGCGTGGCCAAATCACTGCACGCGGGCGTGCAAACTTTGGAACAGGCGGGGGCGCAACTCGTCACCGGCGGCCAGCCGAAACCGGGACCGGGTTACCGCTACGCCAATACGCTGCTGCGCACAACGGGAGAGAACTTTCTGCGTTCGCCGGAAAAATTGCAGACGGAGGCGTTTGGCAATGCCGCGCTGGTGGTGGTGGCGCGCGACCCGAAGGAGATCGAGGCGGTGCTGGCGCATTTGGAAGGCAATCTGACCGGGTGCATTTATTCGGACACCCAAGGCTCCGACGACGGGCTTTATGCCGAATTGGCCCCCACCCTGCGCAGTCATGTGGGCCGGTTGTTGAATGACAAAATGCCCACGGGCGTGGCGGTCAGCCCGGCGATGAACCACGGCGGGCCCTACCCGGCGACGGGGCACCCGGGCTTTACGGCAGTGGGCATCCCGGCATCGTTGCGCCGTTTTGGGATGCTGCAATGTTGGGATAATGTGCGGGCCGGGCGGTTGCCGCTGGCCCTGCGCGACAAAAACCCCACGGGCAAGCTGTGGCGGCTGATTGATGGGCGCTGGACGGTGGCGGATGTGGACGCGTGAGCCGGTATTTTGGCATGGACTTTAGGCCCGCGCCGGACACGCTGAAATATTCTGCTTTTACCCCCACCGCCCCCATGAAATCCACCTCACTCTTGAAGAATCTTCTGCGCTGCGGGCCCGCCCTGGCCCTCTTGACGGTCGCAACCGCCCAAGATGCCGCGCCCACAACCCCGGCAACCCCGGCAGCCACCCCGACGATCACCATCAACGCCGACCAGGTTAAGGGCAAATCGAGCCCGATGCTTTATGGAATAATGACGGAAGAAATAAACTATTCCTACGATGGCGGAATTTACGGCGAACTGATTGCCAACCGCGCGTTTCAAGACAACGCCGACACCCCGACACACTGGGGCCTGAGCATGGAAAACGGCAGCGCCGGCGCCATCTCGATTGACAAGAGCACGCCGTTGAATGACGCGCTCAAAACCAGCCTGAAGTTTGACATTACCACTGCGGGCACCGTGCAGCGCGTGAGCCTCTCCAACGACGGCTTTTGGGGCATTCCCGTGCGGCCCGCGACCACTTACCATGCTTCATTTTATGCAAAAGCCGAGCCGGGCTTCAAAGGCTCACTCACGGTCGCCCTGGCCAGCAACACGACGACCTATGCGACGGCGGATGTTCCGGCTTTGACGCAAGACTGGAAAAAATACGAGGTGACGCTGACGACTGAGGCCAACATCACCCCGTCGAAGGACAACCGCTTCGTCATCTGGACGACCAGCGCCGGGACCCTGTGGTTGCAAAACGTTTCGCTCTTTCCACCGACCTACCACAACCGGGCCAACGGCAACCGGC
>CAZCMU010000017.1:0-24967 GCA_964499725.1 uncultured Opitutales bacterium | reverse complement strand
CAGAAAAGCGTCGCGCACCTACCGTTGCATATTCAAGCAAAGGGAGAATGGATACTCGACTTAACGACCCTGTCCATCAGGGTGGATACCTTGCCTTGAGTAACTTGCTCATCGATATCCTCCGACTCTATGACTACATATATGCAAAATTTGAGCCGGCATATAAGGAGTCGAGGGACGGGAAGTCTAAGCTTGGACGCCGCCGTGGCTTTGAAGCCAAGACACATCAGCTTTATATGACTGGTGAAACTGCTGAGTACATGATTCCATCGGGTGTCTTATACCCATTAATGGCGTCACTGCGTGCGCTTCTTAAATACGATAAAAAATCCGGTCAGGCCTCCTGGTCAATAGACCCGTTTGCCTTTTTCGACAAGAATGGTGCCGAGCTTGTAGGTGCGTTGTTTGAGCAACTTGACCTGTTTGGCGGCGACCCACAAACGGCCGGAAAAAAGAAACCCGTCTACACAGCATTACACGACCGTGCCCGGTTGCTGTTGTCTGACGAAAACTAACCTCGTGGAAACGATCAACCCGTGGAGCTAAAAACTCCACGGGTTGATTTAGGTTTTCCTACGTGAAATTTAATCACGCGATATGCGTGATTAAATTCTAACGCCCGTATAGTGGCATTGGAAAATAAAAAAGGAGGGGGGTGAGAAATATGGCTACTTCAAAAAAAGACGCGAGTTATGCTTCACGTCTTCTGAGAAACCCAAGGACGCCCGCTAAAATGAAGAGCGTGGCAGCTTCGGATCTCGCGCAAGCAAAGAAGAAAAAGTAAATGTTGCCGTGATGCCTTTAATGGAATCACTTTACAACGCAGGCTGTGGGGATGTTGATGTCCCCACAGCCTTTTTGTTTCCAATAGCAAAATGGGCCGTTGCTTGCGACGGCCCCTCACGTTGCTCAATACGACGTCCCCAGCACGACGCGCCGCGCGCTCGGCTTGCCGGTGAAGGGGCAGGTGCCGGGCTCGGGGGCAAGTTCGCCTTCAGTGGCCACGGGCACGCAGCGGATGGTGACTTTCAAGTCTTTCGCCAGTTGGTCTTCGACGGCGGAGTCGCCGCTCCAATGCGCGAGGGCAAAGCCACCGTGGATTTCCGGCTTCTCGGGGTTCTTGGCCGTGAAATAGGCGTAAATGTCATCCTTGGTGTCGAGCGTGCGCGTGTTTTCCTGACGGAAAGTTTTCGCGCGTTCAAAGAGCGAGTTCTGGATGTCTGTGAGCGTCGCCGCGACGGTCGCGACAAACTCCGCGCGCGGGGTGGAGGTGCGGTTTTTTGGGCCTTTGTCGCGCCGGCCCCAGAACACGCAGTCCTTGTCCATGTCGCGCGGGCCGACTTCGACGATGAGCGGCACGCCTTTCTTGACCCATTGCCAGACCTTGTCGCCGCCGCGCAGGTCGCGCGTGTCGAGTTCGACTTCGAGCGGCTGGTCGGCGTAGCGCACGGCGCGCAATTCGGCGCGGAGTTTCTGGCAGTATTCCAAAACCTTGGCGCGCGTTTCTTCCTTATGAAGCACGGGCAGGATGACGACGTGCGTGGGCGCGAGCTTGGGCGGGAGCATGAGGCCGTCGTCATCGCCATGGGCCATGATGACGCCGCCGATGAGGCGGGTGGAGACGCCCCAGGAGGTGGTCCAGGCGTGTTCCTGCTTGCCGTCTTTATCCAGAAACTTAATGCCCGCGGCCTTCGAGAAATTTTGCCCGAGGAAGTGCGACGTGCCGGCCTGGAGCGCCTTGCGGTCCTGCATCATCGCCTCGATGCAATACGTGTTCACCGCGCCGGGGAAGCGTTCGCCGGCGGTTTTCTCGCCTTGAATGACGGGAATCGCGAGATGATTTTCCGCGAAGTCGGCGTAGACGGCGAGCATCTGGCGCGTTTCCGCCATGGCCTCGGCCTCGGTGGCGTGCGCGGTGTGGCCTTCCTGCCAGAGGAATTCCGTGGTGCGCAGAAAAAGGCGCGTGCGCATTTCCCAGCGGACGACGTTGGCCCACTGGTTGATGAGAATCGGCAGGTCGCGGTAGCTCTCGACCCACTTGGCGTACATTTCGCCGATGATGGTTTCGGAAGTCGGGCGGACGATGAGCGGCTCATCCAGCGGCGAGGCGGGGCGGAGCTTGCCGTCGGGCCCGGCTTCGAGGCGCGAATGGGTGACGACGGCACATTCCTTGGCAAAGCCCTCGACGTGGGCGGCTTCTTTTTCCAAAAAACTCATCGGGATGAAGAGCGGGAAGTAGGCGTTGACGTGGCCGGTGTCCTTAAAGCGTTTGTCGAGCGCGCGCTGGATGTTTTCCCAGAGCGCGTAGCCCCAGGGCTTGATGACCATGCAGCCGCGCACGGGGCTGGACTCGGCGAGGTCGGCGGCCTTGATGACCTGCTGGTACCACTCGGGGTAGTCGTCGGCGCGGGTGGGCGTGATGGCGGTTTTGAGCTGGGCGGGCGGTTGGGACATGGAGGGGGATAACGCTACCGGCCCGGCGGGGGCGCGCAATGGAATTTTCAGGGGGTGGGCGGCCACCTCGGAATCGGGCGGCGGCGGTTCCGGGCCGCTCTGCCCGTTTCGGGCATTTGAATAATCAACTGAACTTCAGGCCCGCTGATGTGGGCAGATCACCACAATTTGGCGGCAATCGGCAAAATCCCCGGAATCAAAGTGGCATTCCTGTCGGGCATTAACGGCCCCGAGGTAAATCAAGCCATGGGCCAGCAGCAGATGCTTGACGCTGTCCTTGCTGGTCAGGGCGGCGCGCGGAATATGCGCGCCAACATCCAGCAGTTTGATTTCGGCTTTGTCGCTGGAGGCGAGGTCGAGGTAAACTTTTCCAAGATTCTTCTGAAAGGCCAATTGGGTGATGTATTTGGCGGCCAGCCGGTCCGAGAGGATGATATTGCGGCGGGTGCTCCGCTGGGTGAGCAGGGTTTCAGTGAACGGATCGTCGAGCACTGTGATGATTTTTTCAATGAAGGGGTGATCCGAGTCGAACAACCCCCGGAGATAGAGCGAGAAGCGAAACGCAAGCTCGTCTTCGAGATTGATGATTATCTTGTCAAAGCTTCCGTGATGCAGGCGTTGGATAAACGCATCGTCGAAATAGTCCTCAGGTTTTTCCAGCACGATCTGGTTTTCCCGGCACCATTGCCGGCTGGCTTCATCGAGAAAATCGCCCAGGCGCTCGAAGCGGCGCTTGTTGCCAATCAAGCAGACCCGGCATCGGTGGGTGGTGGGGACGCGGACCACCTGGGTTTCCAAAGCATGCGGGGGCGACTCCGTGGCAAAGGTGATCGCCGCTTCACTCGTGGCAATGAGCAGCAGCCAATCCCGGTCGTGGAGGGGCCGGCCGAGCGGCGCGAGCGTGATATCCATCCCCGCCGGGGTGGCGCTGGAATAGCCGATCAAAACCCCGGTGGTGAAGCGCGCGCAGAGCTCTTCAAACGTGAGGCCGGGCCGCAGGCCCTGCGCGGCGAAGCGTTGGGGGTTTACAAAATAGATCGAATGATTATCGAACGAAAACAATTCCAGGTAGATTCCGTAATAGGCAAAGTCGAGAATCGCCCGAGATAATACCATCGCCGCGACGTCGCTGGGCGTCATGACGTGAAACAAAGACTCCGGTCCGAGACTCGAGAGCGACCGCGCAATCTCGTGGCTTTTAATCGAGTGGGACAATTCCATCGCGCATTTTACCGGGACCTTGGCCGTATGACGGCGCTCCAGGTGCGCCCAAAAGTCCGGTTCGCTTACCAGCATGGCCAGCGTTTTAAGACTTTGACTGTCGGCCGCATAAGCGCTGTTCGCGGTTTCTTCCAGCAGCAGCAGGATGCCCAGGGCGGACAAGATGGAAACGTGTCCATAAGTTTCGTAGCTGAGCAGGTCGCCCACCCGCATGTAAATATTGAGAAACGGCCAGTGCGAGGCATCGTGGCCGCTCCAGAATTCTTCCACTTGTTTCGCCTCGCCCAGCAGGATGACGACATCCAGCGCCTGACCCAGGCCGGCATACTTGACGTTCATTTCATCGAGGATGAGCGGCAGCTTGGCATTGCGGTGGATGATGAGGATGTGCCCTTTTTTGCGGTAGGGCCGGATGCCGCCGCGAATGTTATCAATCAATTCTTCCAGCGCAGTGGTCAGCACGGAAATAATCAGGGAAACCAGGATTAGTCCAAGAATCAGGACAAAGAAGCCGAAGAAAATCTGGTTGAAGCCGTCGGCGGAGCCATAGGTCCCGGGGTCGGCAAACAGCGTGTAACAAAACGAGAGCGACCCGATGAGCGGGGTAAAGGCGAAGATCAGGATGGTGCTCGCGATAAAAATCAGCACCAATTGCAGCCACAGCGGGGCGATGGCAAAGCCGTCCGGGGTCAGCAGGCGCAATAGGCGTTTTAGCCGGATACCGAGCGAGGGGCGTTTATTGGGAGGGTGCGAATTCAAGAGCGGCTACTCTGGCAAATTATTTTGTTTTTGCACCCTTAAATTTTCAAGCTAGCCGGATATGGCAGGATGAAATTTTCGCCGTGCCTTTTGTCCGGCAAAGCACTATGAACAAGGGGCTAGAACACTTATATCCATGTCCGTCCCGACTCCTGGTGCCCAGATTGATTTAGCCGCGTTGCCGCCGTACTGCGCTTCGCGGTTCCGTTCCGTGCGCCGCCCGACCCGCGAGGTCAAGGTCGGCGTCGTCGGCGTGGGGGGCACGAACCCCATCCGCGTGCAGTCCATGACGACCTCGCTGACGCAGGACGTGGCCGCGACCGTGCGCCAGACCTTGGGCCTGGCCGAGGCCGGGTGCGAAATCGTCCGCATCACCGCGCCGAATAAGGAGGCCGCCCGGGCCTTGAAGGAAATTCGCGAGCAAGTGACCGCCGCAGGTTGGGGGCAGCTTCCACTGGTAGCCGACATTCACTTTTTGCCTTCCGCCGCAATGGAGG
Organism: uncultured Opitutales bacterium; assembly: GCA_964499725.1. Taxonomy (GTDB): domain Bacteria; phylum Verrucomicrobiota; class Verrucomicrobiia; order Opitutales; family JABDGR01; genus JABDGR01. The sequence goes on along the minus strand of CAZCMU010000017.1, from coordinate 20,036 downwards.
CCGTCGAGCACGTTGAGAAAGTCCGCGTCAACCCGGGCAACTATGCCGACAAAAAGAAATTTGCCGTCAAGGAATACTCGGACAACGAATACGAGAACGAGCTGCAGCGGTTGTATGAGGCCTTTTCGCCGCTGGTCAAGCGCGCGAAGGAACTGGGCCGGGCGCTGCGCATCGGCACGAATCATGGTTCGCTGTCCGACCGGCTGATGAACCGCTATGGCGACACGCCGCTGGGCATGGTCGAGAGCGCGCTGGAGTTTATCCGGATTTGCGAGAGCCACGGGTATCACGACATCATTCTGTCCATGAAGGCCAGCAACCCGAAGGTGATGATTGAGGCCTACCGGCTGGCCGTGGTGAAGATGGCCGGCGAGAACATGTTTTACCCGCTGCACCTCGGGGTCACCGAGGCCGGCGAGGGCGAGGACGCCCGCATCAAGAGCGCCATCGGCATCGGCTCGCTGCTCATGGACGGCCTCGGCGACACGCTCCGCGTCTCCCTCACCGAGGACGCCATTTACGAAGTGCCCGTCTGCCAGGACATCGCCAAGCGCGCCCATGCGCTCTGGGAACGCGGCAAGGAACTGCCCGACCGCGAAGCGCCCGACGCGATTGACCCGTTTGTCTACACGCGGCGCAACGTGACGCACCTGCATTTTGGCGAAAGTTGCGAAGTCTCCCGCGAGCAGCCTCCGCGCGTCATCATCCCCGCGGCGCGCCTCCTTTCCCAGCACACGGAAATCGTCAAGGACGTGCTCAAAATCCATGCGCGCAATAAGGAAACGAAAGTCGAAGGCCTGCTCGTCGCGCTCACCGAGCCGGGCGATCTGGCCCAGCTCGCCACCTTGCAGCGCATCCTCGCGCCGACGGTGAAATTTTTCGTCGTCGATTTGCCCGCGGGCAATGATGGCTCTGCCCTGCGCGGCTACCCGCGCCCGCCCGCGCCGACCGTGTGGACGCACCGCTTTGAAAAAGGTGACGAGGCCGACACACAAGTCGCCGCCACGCTGCTCGATTACGCCGCGCGCACCGGCGGCTATGTCGCCGTCGACACCACCGCCACCGTGCTCGCTGGCGAATTCGGCGCGGCGCTCGTTCGCCACCCCGGCGCGGACCGCCTGCTATTGACGCAAACCGCGTGCGAGCAGCACACCCATGCCGTCGGCGGCTACCGCGCCCTCGCGCGCGCGGCGGCGAAGCTCGGCCTGCGCGCCCCGATCTGGATCCGCCACACCGCCGCGCAAGTCGTCATCTCGGAAAACTTTTTCACCGCGCGCCTGCTCGAGGCCTCGATGGTCGCGGGCAATCTCCTCTGCGACGGCCTGGGCGACCTCCTCAGCGTCGAGACCGAACCGGACCGCGACAAGACCGTCGCGCTCACCTACAATATTTTGCAGGGCGCGCGCACGCGCTCGACGAAGACGGAGTTCGTCGCCTGCCCGAGTTGCGGGCGCACGCTCTTTGATTTGCAGACGACCACGCAGCGCATCAAGGGCCGCACGGGGCACCTCAAGGGCGTGACGATTGCAGTGATGGGCTGCATCGTGAACGGCCCCGGCGAAATGGCGGACGCGGACTTTGGCTACGTCGGCGGCGCGCCCGCCAAGGTGAACCTGTACGTCGGCAAGGAATGCGTGAAATACAACATTCCCGAGGATGAAGCGGTGGATAAACTGGTGGACCTCATCCGCGAACACGGCAAATGGGTCGAACCGGAATTGGTGCCGGCGGGGGTGTGAGGACACGCAGAACGCGTGGCTTTAGAAAGTTTACTTCGCATCCGCAACAACTTGCACGGCGGCCTTCGCGGTTTCCGCCTGCGCCACTTTTTCACCCGTTTCCCAGCCGCCGCCGAGGGCTTTGTAGAGCGCGATGAGGTTCTGCGTCACGGCCTTGTCGCTTTGCACGAGGTCGTCCTGAGTTTGGTACAGCGCGCGTTCGGAATCGAGCACGTTGATAAAGTTCGTCAGGCCGTTCGCGTAAAGTTGGTTCGACAGGTTGAGCGCGTCCGAACTGGAGGCCACGGCTTGCGTCAGCGATTGGTGGCGCACTTGTTCCTTGGCGTAGGCGACGAGCGCGTTCTCTACATCTTCGAACGACGTGAGCACGGTTTTTTCGTAGGTAGCGAGGGCTTGCTCCTGCCGCGCGTTTTGCACGCGGATGTTCGCGCGGATGCGGCCGGCGTCAAAGATTTGCCACTGCACGGTCGGGCCGAGCGACCAGAATTTACTGCCGGGCGTGAACCAGTCGCTGGTGCTGACGCTCTCGAAGCCGGCGGCGCCCGTCAGCGAAAATTTCGGAAACAAATCGGCGGTGGCGACGCCAATGTGCGCGTTCGCGGCGGCGAGGGCGCGCTCGGCCTGGCGGACATCCGGACGACGCAGCAGGAGTTCCGACGGCAGGCCCACGGGAACTTGCGGAGGTATCGAGGGAATCGGCGCGGCTGCGGCCAATTCCGTTTGCAGCGCGCCGGGTGATTGGGCGAGCAGGACACTCAGGCGATGGATGGAGGTTTCCAATCCATTTTCAAACACGGGTATTTGCGCCTGCGTTTGGGCGAGGACGGTGTTGGCTTGCTGCACGTCGAGGTCGTTGCCGATGCCTTTTTGGAAGCGATCTTTGGTGAGCCCCAGCGCGTCGGTCTGCGCCTTGATGTTTTCCTGCGCAATCGCGAGCCGCCATTGAAAGCCGCGGGCCTCGACATAATTGCGCGCGACCTCGGCAATGAGCGACACCTGCACGTCCTGCTGGCTGTACTCGGCGGCGGCGACTTCAGCATTGGCGCCTTCGACAGCGCGGCGTGTGCCACCGAACACGTCAATTTCCCAGGAGGCGTCGAAACCCGATTGGTAAACGTTGTTCACGAAAGGAACATTCCCCGGAATGGGCAACGAGCCGAGCACGGGTTGGTGCGTGCTGGTCGCTTGCCGTTGTGCGGATCCGGAAGCGTCCACCTTGGGCCCGAAATCAGCTTCGGCAATGCCAGCTTGAGCGCGGGCTTCGCGCACGCGGGACTCGGCAATTTTCAGGTCGAGGTTGGCGGCCACGGCGCGCTCGACGAGCGAGTTGAGTTCCGGGTCGTTAAAGTTTTTCCACCAAGTGGCGACCGAGGCAGTCTGGGCGGTCTCGCCCCCGGCGAGGGGTTCGCTCCATTGCGCGGGTGTGTTGGCGGCGGGGGCTTTATAATCCGGGCCGACGGCGCAACCGGCGGCGAGCAGCGTGAAAGAAGCCAGGAGAAGAGAGATATTTGTTTTCATGGGAGGTTCCTTTAGTGGGCGAGGGTGGGAGCGCCGCGGCTTTGCACTTTTTTGAAGAAAATGACGGTGGGTGTGCCGATGAGGCAGGCCAGCGCGAGCCAGCGAAAAGTGTCCACATACGCCATCGTGGTCGCCTGTTGGATGAGCGTGTGGTAGAGATTGGCCAGCGCGCTCGACGAGTCGTGCGGCGTGCCGAGCGCGGTTTGCAGCGTTTGCAGACGTTCTGTATAAGCGGTGTCGTAAGGCGTGAAGTGCGCCACGAGGATATTCTGGTGGTCTTGCGCATGGCGGGCGACGAAAGTCGTGGCGATGGAGATGCCGATGCTGCCGCCGATGTTGCGCATGAGATTAAAAATGCCGGTCGCATTGCCCATTTGTTCGTTGGTCAACATGCCCATGGTGGTCGTCGTCAGCGGCACAAAGACGAAAGCCATGCCGACGCCCTGGAGAAAAAGCGGCATTTGAATGTTGGCCATCGCCATGTCCAGGCTGACGTGGCTGAGCCAGAAAATGGAAAAGGCGGCGATGAAAAAGCCAAAGCCGATGAGCTTGCGGCTGTCCAGGCGGCTGACGAGGTAGCCAACGGGGAAAATCGTGAGCATCATGCCGAGGCCGCGGGAGCTCTGGGCCATGCCGCTGTCGAAGGCGGTGTAGCCCATCAGTTCCTGCAAAAATTGCGGCAGCAAGGTCGCGGGCACATAAACCACCATGCCGACCATGATGACGAGGAAGGTGCCGACGGCGAAGTTGCGGTTGGCGAACACCCGCAAGTCCACAATCGGGTTTTTGGCCTTGCGCTCCCAAAAGAGAAAGGCGATGAGGGCCGTGGCGCTGATAAGGGCCGTCCAGCGAATCCATTCGGCGCCGAACCAGTCGTCCTCCTGGCCTTTGTCCAAAATAATTTGGAGTGCCCCGAGCGCGATGGCCATCAAGCCAAAGCCGAGGGCGTCAATGCGACCGGGTTTGGAGTTCGTGATATAATGCGGATCGTGAATGAACCGGCGAATCATGGCGATGGCCACGAGGCCGACCGGGATGTTGATGTAAAAAATCCAGCGCCAGGCGTAATTGTCGGTAATCCAGCCGCCGACGAGGGGCCCCATAATGGGCGCGACGACCACGCCCATCGCGTAGGCGGCCATGGCCGCGCCGCGCTTGGCCGGGGGAAAACTTTCCAGCATGATGGCCTGCGCCAGCGGTTGCAGTGCGCCGCCGCCGATACCCTGCAAAACGCGGGCCAAGATGAGCAGCCCGAGCGTGGGCGCCACACCGCACAACAACGAAGAAAAAGTGAAGATGCCCACGCAGGTGATCAAAAGCCGTTTGCGACCAAAATACCGCGAGAGCCAGCCGCTGGCCGGGAGAATGATGGCGTTCGACAGCAGGTAGCTGGTGATGACCCAAGTGGCTTCGTCGGTGCTCGCGGAAAGATTGCCCGCGATGTGGGGCAGGGAGACATTCGCAATCGAGGTGTCGAGCGTTTCCATAAACGTCGCCAGCATCACCGACACGGCGATGAGCCATGGGTTGATGGCGGGCGCTTCGCGGTTGGCGTTCATGGCAGACAGGCGCTGAGGGTTACTTAATCTTCACAACTGGCACAATAGACATGCCGGGCCCGAGCGGGTGGGCGGGGTCCATCGCGTCATCGAACACGATTTTGACCGGGACGCGCTGGACGACTTTGACATAGTTGCCCGTGGCATTTTCCGCCGGCAAGAGACTGAAGTGCGCGCCTGAACCGGCCTGGATGCTATCCACGTGACCGTGGAATTTGTGCTGAGGGTAGGCGTCGGCGGTGATTTCCACCGGCTGGCCCGGGTGCATATTGGCCAATTGGGTTTCCTTAAAGTTGGCGATGACCCAGACTTGCGGTGGGACGATGGCGAGCGCGGGTTGGCCGGGCTGCACATAATTGCCGGTTTCCACTGAACGATGCGTCACGAAGCCGTCCTGCGGAGCAGTGACTTTTGTGTAGGACAAATCCAGCGCGGCCTGATTCACCAGTGCTTCGGCGCGGTCAACATTGGCCTCGGCGGTTTTGATGTCGGCCTGGCTCAGTTTGACCTGGGCGTCAGCAGCGAGGGCGCGATTTTTTGCAACGGCCACGTCGGCAGCGGTCGTGCTGGCCTGGTCTTGGGCCAGGTCAATCTGGCTGCGGGCCACGGCGCGGCTTTCGACGGCCAGGTAGCGTTGCAAGTCGGTTTGGGCGCGGGAGGCATCGGCGGCGGCGGCGGTTACGCTGGCTTGTTCCTGGGCGTCCTTGGCTTGGTCCACGGCGAACTGAGCCTTCGATTGCTCCAAGCGGCTTTGCGCGGCGGCGAGTCCAGCGCGAGCTTCGTCCAGTTTCATCTGGTAGCTGCTCGGATCAATTTGGAAAAGCACATCACCTTGTTTGACCGCCTCGTTGTCGTTGACGGACAGGCTCACGACCTGGCCGGACACTTGGGGCGCAATGGACATCACATGGCCGTCAATGAAGGCGTCGTCGGTGGATTCGTAAGGCGCGATGGCCACGACATAATAGGCGCCTGCCGCAACCCCGGCCACGAGCAGGCCCGCGGCGAGGAGAACGCGCCGGGTCCAGGGGCTGGGCGCCGGCGACTGGACGGCGGGCGGCGGGACATCAACCAGTGGTGCACGGCGGGCCACGAGGGCGGGCGCCGGCGCGTGGGCGGAGGTGGCGGTCAGGTTCACCCGGTTGTCGTTAGAGAGGAGGGAATTGATTTCGGCGGTGGTCATGGCACGTGATTTAGGAAGGTGATAAGCGTCTCACGGTTGTTTTATTGGGCTCACTATACCCCGAAAAAGAAGGGCTGGATAATATCATGTTAGTTGTGCTATGATGCTTTAAAGGTATCGCAATCTATGGAACTACGGCACCTGCGTTATTTTGTGGCGGTCGCGGAGGAGTTAAACGTCCGCCGCGCGGCGGAGCGCCTGCATGTGTCGCAGCCGCCGCTGAGCCGGCAAATTCACGACCTGGAGGACGAGATCGGCGCCAAGCTGTTCATCCGCGGCAAACGCGGCATGCAGCTGACGGAAGCGGGCCAGTTTTTATTGGAGGAAGCCCGGCAAATCCTCGGTCAGAGCGAACGAGCCATCCGCCTGACCAACGCAGCGAGCCGGGGCGAAGCGGGCCGGCTGGCCATCGCTTATTCAGCGGCAGTCTTCGACCCGGTTTTTTCCCGGGCGGCCCGCGTCTTTCGCCATCGGTTTCCCATGGTGGAATTGGCGATGCGCGAACTTTCCTTCTCCAGCCAGTTGGAGGCCTTGTTGAATCAACAGCTCGATGTTGGGTATGTCGGAACGGCTCCCGAGCATCCGGATAACGATCACGAACTGGCCTACGAATGCATCCGCCGGGTGGGGACGTGCATCGCGTTGCCCCGCGACCATCCGCTGACCAAGCGAAAGCACCTCAAGCTGGAGGATTTGGCCGAGGAACCCTTTGTGTTTCCGCGGCAGAGCATGTCCTCCTTTCGCTCCTGGCTGCTCGAACTATGCCGCGCTGCTGGCTTTACCCCCAAAATTGTTCAAGACGCGGATAATGCCATGGGCATCATGGGGCTGGTCGCTTCCGGGGTGGGGGTGGCGTTTTCGCCCGAAACAGTCCGGATTTTTGAGGCGATGGGGTTTGAATGCCGGCTATTGCCCGAGACCCCCAAGTTTGAGCTGAACACCGTTTGGCGGAGAGGCAACACCTCGCCGCTCGTGCCGGCTTTTCTGAAGATTCTGCGGGAGTGCGCTCGTGCAGGCGGCCAGGGCAAGAAGTAAACTACCGGGCTTGTTACTGCCTGGTCACAAAAAGCGTTTGTCGCTTGCCAAAGCAGCGTTCGTGCGTTTGTTTTGGGGGTTCCGGCCCGCAATTTGCTGTATTCGGGGCGCAATCTTTCCTTAACACCCATACTACCATGGCACTCAAAGTAGGCATCAACGGGTTTGGCCGCATTGGCCGCCTGGTCTTCCGCGCCATTGCGGAAAAGAAACTCCTCGGTTCTGAGGTCGAAGTCGTTGCCATCAACGACCTTGTGCCGGCCGACAACCTGGCATACCTGCTGAAGTTCGACTCGACGCAGGGCCGCTACCACGGCACAGTCACGAACGAGGGCGACAACGTTCTCATTGTGGACGGCCACAAGATTGCCAGTTTGGCCATCAAGGAAGGCCCAGCAGCGCTGCCTTGGAATGCCTTGGGTGTGGACATCGTCGTCGAGTCCACCGGTTTGTACACAGACGCCGACAAGGCCGCCGCGCACCTGACCGCCGGCGCCAAAAAAGTCATTATTTCCGCACCCGCGAAGGGCGATTGCAAGACGGTCGTTCTCGGTGTCAACGACCACACCTTGACGAAGGATGACAAGATCATTTCCAACGCTTCGTGCACGACCAACTGCCTGGCGCCCATCACCAAAGTGGTGCTGGATAATTTTGGCATCGCCGAGGGCCTGATGACCACCATCCACAGCTACACCGCCACGCAAAAAACCGTGGACGGCGCGTCGCGCAAAGACTGGAAGGGTGGCCGCAGCGCCGCCATCAACATTATCCCCTCGACTACGGGCGCAGCCAAGGCCGTCGGCCTCGTCATCCCCGAGGTCAAAGGCAAGCTGACCGGCATGTCCTTCCGCGTGCCGACGCCCACTGTCTCAGTTGTGGACCTGACGGTTCGCACGGAAAAAAGCACATCGTACAAAGCCATCTGCGAGGCGATGAAGGCCGCGAGCTTGAACGGGCCGCTCAAGGGCATTCTGGCCTATACCGATGAGGAAGTGGCTTCGAGTGACTTTATCCACGACGCGCATTCGTCCATCTTCGACGCGGGCTCGGGCATTGAGCTCAATGACAAGTTCTTCAAGCTCGTGAGCTGGTATGACAACGAGTGGGGTTATTCCTGCCGTTGCGCCGAGCTCATCACGAAGCTCGGGAAGTTGCTCTAGAGGCAAAATTTATCCATGAACGGACACGAATATTTAGATGCAAAAATTCGTGACGATTCGCGGATGCAAAATCTATCTCCATGGCTCGCACGAAAACGGTCAATGATGTGAACCTCGCCGGGAAACGGGTGTTTGTTCGCGTGGATTTTAATGTGCCATTTGATGAAAAGGGCCAGGTGTCCGACGACACGCGCGTGGTCGAATCCCTGCCGACCATCAAGCACCTGCTCGCGCAGGGCGCGAAGGTGATCCTCGCCAGCCATTTGGGCCGGCCCAAGGGCAAGCGCGACCCCAAACAGTCGCTCAAACCCGTGGCGGCGGTGCTGGCGAAGCACTTGGGTGTGCCCATCGCCTTTGCGGATGACTGCATTGGCACCCCGGCGGAGGAAGCGGTGGCCGCGTTGAAAAACGGCCAGGTGCTCTTGCTGGAAAACGTGCGTTTCCATGCCGAAGAGGAAAAGAACGACCCCGCGTTTGCGAAGCAACTGGCGCAACTGGCGGATGTTTTTGTGAACGACGCCTTTGGCTCGGCTCATCGCGCCCATGCCTCGACCGCCGGTATCGCGGCGCATCTGTCCAGCCGCGCGGCGGGACTTTTGATGCAAAAGGAGCTCGCGTTTCTGGGCGAAAAAACGGCGAACCCCTTGCGACCATTCTGCGTCATTCTCGGCGGCGCAAAAGTCTCCGACAAAATCAAAGTCATTGACACGCTGCTCGACAAGGCGGACTCGATGATCATCGGCGGCGCGATGGCGTACACTTTCGGTTTGGCCGCCGGCAAAAAAGTCGGCCAGAGCCTGACAGAGCCGGATAAAGTCAGCGTGGCGGTGGCGGCGCAGGAAAAGGCGAAAGCCCGGGGCGTGAAGCTACTGCTGCCAGTGGACAATCTCATCACCGACAAACTCGATTTTGCCAACGCCCAGGTCGGCGAGACCAAAATCGTCGAGGGCGACATCCCCGACGGCTGGGAGGGGGTGGACATCGGCCCGCAAAGCATCGCGCTCTTCAGCGCCGAAATCGCGCGCGCCAAGACTATTTTATGGAATGGGCCGATGGGGGTTTTTGAAATCAAGGCCTGTGCGCAGGGCACTTTTGCGGTGGCCAAGGCCATTGCGGAAAATACCGGCGCCATCTCCATCATCGGCGGCGGCGACTCCGTCAAGGCGGTCAAGAAAAGTGGCCAGGCGGCAAAAGTCTCCTTCATCAGCACGGGCGGCGGGGCCAGCCTCGAATTCCTTGAGGGCGAGATCCTGCCCGGCGTGGCCTGCCTCGAGACCGTCTAGCAATCCTCCATTACTTTCCTGCTCGCCCAAACCGGGCTTTTCCCCCTAACTTAATTTTCACCACCATGTCCAAAAACGTCCGCAGATATCTCATTGCCGGCAACTGGAAGATGAACAAGACCGCGAGCGAAGCCGTGGACTTGGTGAAGGATCTCATCGCCGAAATTGGCAAGACCACGGAAGTCACCGTGGCCGTATGCCCGCCGTTTACCTGTCTGGAGAGCGTGGCCCGCGCCTTGGAAGGCGCGACCATCAAGCTCGGCGCGCAAAACATGCACCCCGAGCCGTCGGGCGCATACACGGGCGAGATTTCCGCCGATATGTTGCGCACGCTGTTTGTCAATTACGTGATTCTTGGCCACAGCGAGCGCCGCCAGTATTTCGCCGAGAGCGATGCCTTCATCAACAAGAAGGTGATGGCCGCGCTGGAGGGCAACCTTAGTCCCATTTTATGCGTGGGCGAATCCCTCGCTGAGCGCGAAGGCGGCAAAACGCTCGAAGTTGTCAAACGCCAGTTGGACGGCGGCTTGGTGGGCGTGACCGCCGCGCAGGCGGACAAGCTCGTCATCGCTTATGAGCCGGTCTGGGCCATCGGCACAGGCAAGACCGCCACGCCGCAAATGGCCCAGGAGGCGCAGGGCGCGATTCGACTGTTGCTCAACGGCCACCTCGGCGCGGCGGCGGGCGCCAAAGTACGCATCCTTTATGGCGGCTCGATGAAGGCCGACAATGCCGAGGCGCTGCTGGCGCAGCCGGATATTGATGGAGGCTTGGTCGGCGGCGCGTCGCTGGAACCCCGCGGGTTCATTAAAATTGTGCAGGCCGCGCAAAAACTGGCCCCGAAGCGCGGGCAATCCTAAGTCAGCAGGAAAAGCATCGCGGCGAGGCTCAAAACGGCCGCCAGCGCCCGGGCCTCGGTCCGCGTCAACTCGAAGAAGTGCATGATGGGGAAAAAAAGTGGGTCGGAGGGGACTCGAACCCCTAACCAACGGCTTAAAAGGCCGCTGCTCTACCATTGAGCTACCAACCCGGTTGGTGCGCAGCGGATGCTTCTCCACTGCGCTCAAAGGAAAAGCTTAGGATATTTTTAGGCCGTCTGGCAAGCGGGTTTGCTCAGGGCTTGGCGGTGGCCGGGTTGCTGTCGAGCAGCACGGCGCCGTCAGCCGTTTGACCGATGCGCTCGAGGAGAGCGCGAAAAAAGGCCGCGCGGTATTTTTCCGCGTCGCTGGCATCCGCCGAAATATGCCCGCTCCAGACTTCCACCGGCGGGTCCTGGATGCGGCGCAGCGTGACCTCCAGGCGGGTCTTGTCCACCATGTGGGTCTGAGGCACCACTTGCTCAGTGAGCATCGTACCGGAGACTTCCCGGGGGCCGACGGTGCCGGTAACCGTGGACATTGTCGGGATGGTCATGTTAAAGGTGACCGGTTCGTCTTTATCGGTGATGGTGAAGCCGAGTTGAAAATCTGCGGCGGTCGGGGGCGTAAGGCTGTAGCCCAGGGCTTGCAACTGCTCCTTCAGGGATTCGCCCGCCAGCCGGGAGGCGAGGTTGACCGTCTGCGCATTGACCGAATCGGGCAGGGCGATTTTGCTGGCCGGCGCGACCGGGTATTTCGGGTCTTGGCGGGTGGAGAGGAGCGCCATCGGATGCGCGCAACCCGCCAGCCCGGCGAGCAGGGTTGTCGCGACTGAGAGAATTACGAATCGTTTCATCACATCAGTTTAAACCCCGCGTGGTGAGATGTCAAAGCCGCATGGGGGGATTTCCCTATGAGTCTTGGAAATCCCACTGATCAACCCATAAAAACGAAGTTTTAACCTACTTTTTGATTGCAAATAATGATCGGACATTCAATCCATAGCCTCAATCACGGATTCATGGGCCGGCACCGTGAGGTTTATTTTGCCGGATTCTTGCCATTGTCGGGTATGCGTCGTTAATGAAAAATTTCCGCACGTCTCTGGTTTTGCGTCTCCCCGCCATCTTCATGGCCATTATCTTGTTTGCGCCGCCACTCGGCGGGCAGGCTTATCGCGGCCAAGTGGTGTCACCTCCGCTGGTCATTTCCTCCGTCGCCGACACCCAGGACAATGTCGGCGCGGTTAACGTGGCGGTCACGGCGATGCCTTGGGAGGATGTTGCCAGCGCGATGAATGTTACCTTCAGCACCGGGACGAATGGCACATTAAATCCTGACACCCTCCTGGCCAGCGTCCAAAAAGCTGCCGGCAGTTCGGCTTCCAAGGATGTGGAAACGTTCATGGCGGCGTTGACGCTTGGGTATCATCTGGCGAGCGGAAACCTGAGCGCGCTCGCGACGCCTCCCGCCAACAGCAGTAGTTCGAGCACGACCAGCGGGAACCAGGGCGGCACGCCCGCAGCGGCCGCCAATTTGACTACTTTTCCGGAAGATCCCCGCCTGGCTTTCGAGCAGGCTGTTGGGATCATCCAGTGGGTGAACGCCTTGAATCAAAGCGTTCAACATATTGAAAAACGAGGTTACAACGCTTATCTGGCCATCGTGAGCATTGATTTCGCCCCCTATAAGTCCGGGGCCAACGTCAACATCTTCTCCACGGTCAGTTTTTTTAGCTACAACGCCACGGCCACCCCGCCGGCGCCGACGAATAATTTGCCCATCGTATTGCCGATCCTGGCGACCGATGACATGGAATTAATCAACGTGCAACAGTCGTCGCAAAAAACCAACGGCGGTTCGGCCGATATTGGCGCGTTGATCAGCTCAAGTTTGGGGGCGAACTTGAACCTGCAAGGCAGCCACGCCCAATCGCAAGATAATCTGGGCAGCGAACTGAATTCGCTTATCACCACCAGTCCGTTCGAGCGAAATTCCTATTTGGTGCGATTTGGGGCTACTCGCGGGCCCAATGGACTGGTCATGCTGCCGCAAGCCCGCACATTGCCGGTGTTATTATTGGTGCCGATTGATTCGGAATCAAACGACTGTGATGGGCCTGAAGTTCACTGGGTCTGTAATACGCAAATGCGCGACGCGTCAACCGGCGAACACCTTCCTCTGCGTACTTCTGGCTCGGCTCATGCAACGGCCGTGGCCGCCCTACGGGCGTTTGCCGGAATATTAACCACGCCCTCATTGGGGGAACGCTTCTTGGAATCTTTTGGCAAAGCCGACCCGTTGACGGGCCCGGCTGGGTCGCTGCTCGATGATCTTAACGATGGTAAAGCGGCCAAATTCAAAGATGACTTAGTCAAACTGGCCATTTTGTCCGATTTAGACGGCGAAAAAATTCCCGCGGTCAACCTCTCGACTTTGACGGAGGATGTCGTAAGCGGTAACGACACCAAAACTACGAAGGATGTGAGCGATCTGAAAGGCCAATTTCCGGATCTTAAACTGGACAGCGACCAAATACAGGCACAGGCCGACAAGATAAACGATTCTTATGAAAGTGTATGGACCAGCATTGCGGCCAAAGTTGTCCTTGGTAGTGCTTATGCCCAAGGCGACGTATATATCCCAAAGCCGATCACGCCAGAATTCCCCCCCGCCCAAAGTGTTGTGCTGGCGGATGACAACAAAGGGTTTGCCTATGCCACCTTGGTAGGCGGTGCTAATCTCAGTGCGGGAACTTTACTCGCAAATTTAAAAGTCAAAATCACCGGTGATCCAGGCAAAAAATTGGATGGAATGACCATTCCGGCGCAGGTTATTTCAGTTTCGCCCGACGGCAAAAACGTCCAATTAACCTTTCCATCGCTGATTGCGTTGGCGAATTATATTACTCCGCCATCTCCTCCCGCTGCTGGAGCGGGTGGCGCCGGCGCAGCTGGCGCTCCAGGCGGGGCGGGTGGAGGTGGTGCTCCCGGTGGTGCAGGCGCTTCGGGCGGAGCAGGTGGGGCCGCGAGCGCCCAGCCATCATCGGGCATCGTTATTAGTAATTCGACGCTAACCCTCTCTCTCCTCAAGCAGGATAGCAATGCAGGATCTGGCAGCAGCACGGTCGGAAAAGATTCGGATGCAGTTCCTGGTACTTACACGGTCACCGTGCTGGTCAACAACGGCAATCAAACCCTAAGTCTTGGGCCTGGTTGGCCCCAGGCTGTTTCAGCAGGGGCCAGCGGCACTGGCGCGCAGGCGGCCGCATCTGCCTCAACCAGTAAGTAAACAAGAGACAGGCAGGCCATTCTTTGCCTCCTTAATTTCTTGGCTTGGCGGAGCAGGGAGGTTATTCCAGTTGGTGATGAAACTACCCCGTTTTTGTTCCTGCCCGTTGTTCTTCCTGGTCGTCGCCCTGTGGCCGTCGGCTGCTTTTTCCGCGGACTTCCTAGTGTATTTTGGCACGCGCGATTTGGGGCCCGACCGCGGGTTTTCGCTCGCACATTTTGATTCTGCCACCGGTGTTTTGACCCAGCCGACGTTGGTTGAGCCGGCCGTGGGTCCGGGTTTTTTCATGATTCATCCCGACGGCCGACATCTCTACACCGTTAACACGCTCGGCCCGGATAATCCCGCCGAAGGGAAGGTCAGTGCCTATGCCATGGATACAAAAACGGGCCACCTCACGTTGCTGAACAGCCAGCTTTCGGGAGGCCCGAATCCGGCGCACGTCAACTTCGATCGCACGGGTCATTTCCTTTTTGTCGCCAATTACAACGGCGGCAACGTCGCGGTGTTTCCGATTTTGCCGGATGGCTCGCTGGGCGCGCGCACCGCGTTTGACCAGCATACGGGCAAAAGTGTCACCCCTGACCGCAAACCCCAGGCTTATGCCCATTCCATTTTCGCCGACCCGACCAACCATTTTGTGCTGAATCCCGACTTGGGCCTCGACCGCATTTATATCTACAAATTCGATGAAAAAACGGGCGCGCTTACGCCCAATGACCCCGCCTATTTTACCGATCATCCGGCGTCCGGCCCGCGGCACCTGACTTTTTCGCCGGATGGAAAATTCGTCTACGCCGTGCATGAAATTGCCAACGTCGTCGGCGTTTACCAGTGGGATTCGGTGAAGGGTGTGCTGACGGAAGTGCAATCTGTTTCGACGTTGCCAGCGGACAACAAGGGCACGAACACCGCGGCCGAAATCCAATTTCTGCCCAACGGAAAATTCCTCTACGTCTCAAACCGCGGGCAGAACGGCATGGCGGTATTTTCCGTGGATACGGCGACCGGGCGGTTGACCCTGATCCAGAACATTTCCACGCAGGGCAAAACGCCGCGCAACTTTACGCTCGACCCCACCGGCCACTGGTTGCTCGCTTCGAATCAGGAATCCAATTCCGCCATTGTGTATAGCGTGGACCAAACAACCGGGCGACTGACCCAAGCAGGCCCCCTGGCCACGTTGCCTGCCGCACCGTTCTGCGAGCGTTTCGTTCCGGTTTCCGCAAACGCCACGTCCGACGCCCAATCCAAACCATAACCTATTCCTCATCAGTGAACTAGAGAACCTTCGAGTGCAGCAAGACCGAGGTAAATTTTCGTTTAAACTGTAGAGTTAGCCCGGTTTGATGGTGCAAGTCTGACCAATACTGTTATAGTCGCCTATGACGGATAGACTCTGTCTTGCCCCATAACTTACCATACCGGGCTCGGGTAGGATGGCTGGGCATTATCTCTAAACTGAAATTTACCTTTTCACTGCGGCAACGCCTTTCCTTCCGCAAGCCCGCGTGGCTCGGATGGGTGACAACCGCATGGCTGATGATGGGGGTCTCATTGTGGGCCAATATGCCCGGCGGCGGCTCTAGTGGCGCGAATGTTTTGCTCAGCTCCAACAGCACCATAGCCACGCTTTCCAACGGCATCGTTACGGCGACCATCAACATTACCAGCGCGCAAGTCACCTCAATGCTGGTCAATGGCGTGCAGACGGTCGGTAACTACAGCCAGGATAGCGACAACAACATTTACTTCAGCATGGATGGCAGCACAACCTTTGAAGAGCCGTCCGGCTGTGTGCTTACAGTGGTCGCCAACACCGCCGACATGGTGGATATTTCACTCAAGGAAGTTTACAACCCGGGTAATGTCGCCGCGAACAATCACCCGGAGGACATTGACATTCACTATGTGTTGCGGCGGGGCAACAGCGGACTGTACGTGTACGCCATTCTCAACCATGCCGCCAGCTATCCCGCTCTCTCCATGGGCGAATGGCGCATGGTTTGGAAAATGCCGCATAACACCAGCACAACCGATCCCAGCTCCGCCTTCTATTTTGAAAAAGAATATGTGGACAACTTCCGCCACCACGACATGCCGAATTACTATGACACACAACACAGCACGGGCACGCGCATCGCGGAAATAACCCTCTTGAATACCGGCATTCGCGCCGGGCTCTTCGACTGCAAATACGAGTTCAGCCAGGAATACGCCACTTACGGGGTGTGGGGCCACGCCAGTGATGTCAATCGGGCTGGTGTATGGGTCGTCCCCGGCAGTTTTGACTTTTTCAACGACGGTCCCACCAAGCAGGATTTGATTTTGGCCTACAACTACACGCTGATCCATTTCGGCCGCGACCATTACGATGGTTCCTCGACTTCGATTCCCACCGGCACCGCCTGGACAAAAATTTTCGGACCCTACCTTCTCTATTATAATACTGGAGCGAGTGCCGATGCCTGTTGGGCGGACGCCCAGGCGCAGGCCGTAACAGAACAGGCGGCGTGGCCCTATTCCTGGCTGACCAACAATCCCACGGTTTACCCGACGGCCAGTGGCCGCGGCAACGTCACCGGGAAATTTGTCGTCACCGATGCCCTCAAGCCAGCGGTGAGCGGAGCCGGTGCCTGGGTCGGCTTGGCCACGCCCGATGGTACCGGCACCTATGACTGGCAATTCGACAGCAACAACTACGAGTACTGGGTCAAGGCTGACGCCAACGGGAACTTCAATATTCCCAATGTCCGGCCGGGCACCTACACGCTTTATGCTTTCACCTATGGAGCAGTGGGGCAGTATTCCCAAGCCAGCGTGACTGTCGCCGCCGGCCAAACCACAGCATTGGGCCAGGTCAATTGGACGGTGACGCATCCCGGCAACTGGATTGCCTGGGAAATTGGCGTCCCTGACCGCAACGCGACCGAATTCCGCCACGGCACGACCGACTATTATGTGCCGTTTGCGTGGACCAATTTTTCCAGCCAGTTCACGAACCCGCTAAATTACAACGTTGGCTCCAGCAATTGGGCCACCGATTGGAATTATGCGCACGGCTTCTGGCAGGTCGGTGGCACTGATTCGTCGGTTGGCACGCTCAGCCTCTGGCCGTGGAACGTGAATTTTAATCTGGCCACGGTGCCTTCGTCTGGGAACGCCACGCTGACTATCGCGCTCGCCGGTTCAAATCTTGGGCATTTGCGGGTATGGGTCAACCGCGCCACCACGTCCAACCCAAATCTGGATGACACTTCCCCGCCCGCCGGCGGGGGCGACGGCCTGCTCCGCGAAGGCGTGCACGCGAAGTATGGGGTGATCACATTCAGCTTTCCGGTGTCGGATTTGCAAGCGGGCAGCAACACCATTACTTTTGAGCAAATCAACGGCACGCTCGGAGAGGCGAACCATCTGATGTATGATTACATTGATTTGGAAATGCCCGGCTCCGCGCCGTCCGGCCAGCCCGCCGTGGGCCGCACCTTTACCTGGGTCGGCGGCAACGGCAATAATTCATGGGATGTCGGCAGCTACATCAATTGGACCGGCACCGGCGGCAACACCACTTTCAATCAAGGCGACGTCGTCACCTTCAATGATACAGGCAACGCATCCACGGCCGTCATGTTGAATGGTGCGCTCCGGCCCAACGGCCTCACGATCAATTCCACCCAGAATTACACTTTGAGCGGCAGCGGCTCCATCGCCGGCACGACCGGTTTGATGAAATTGGGCTCGGGTACGCTGATTCTGGCCAACTCCGGGACCAATAATTATTCGGGTGACACGGTGGTCGGTGCGGGCACGCTGCAAATTAATAACACGCTCAGCAATTCGGCCAATGTCACCGTGCAAAGCAACGCGACGCTCGCGGTGGCGGGCAATCTGACGACGGACACGCTGACCATCAATGCCGGCGGCACGCTCACGGGCAGCGCCGGCGGCACCATCAACGCGGCGCTGATTAACAACGGCACCATCAACCTCTCGGCGGGCGGCACTTTGACGATCAACGGCGCCGTCACCAACAACGGCACGCTGCGGCTAACCGGCGGCACGCTATTCGCCGCCACGGGAGCTTTTACCAACAACGGCGTGCTGGATATTATGACCAGCGCGCAAAGTCTGCCCGCAAATTTCACCAACCACGGCGTCGTGCTTGATTCCAGCGTGGTCAAGGTTTCCAGCATTTCCGCGAGCAACGGCGCCGTGCAAATCAACGTCCAATCTTACGGTGGCCACAATTATCAGTTGCAAGGGAGCGCCTCGCTGAATCCGGTGTCCTGGCAAAACCTGGGCAGCGCGCAAGCCGGTACGGGAGGCGTGCTGACGTTTGCTGATACCAGCGCCATCGCGGCCGGGCTGGGTTTTTACCGCGTGGTGGTGTCGCCGTAAAAGATTGCAATCCCTGCGTCCGGGTAACCCCGATTACTTCTTGTCCGTTGCCGCCGGGGTGCTGGCTGCGGGTGCGGCGGCGGCGTCTTTGGCCTTCAAATCTGTTACCGCTTTCTTTACGTCGTCGGCCTGGGTGGCGGTCGAGGCCTGCAATTCGCGCCACACCAATTTGCCATTTTTGACCAGAAATGATTGGCGGTCAAATACGCCCGGCACGCCGAAAGCGGCGTAAATCTCGCCTTTGGGGTCGGCCAACAGGTCAAACGGGAGTTTTTGCGCCACAGCGAATTTCTTCTGCGCGGCCACCGTGTCATGGCTTACGCCAATGACGGTCAAATTCAGTTTGGTCAAATCGGCAAAAGCATCGCGCAGGCTGCAAGCCTCGGCGGTGCAGCCGGGGGTGCCGGCCTTCGGATAAAAATAAACGAGCACATAGCCCTTTTTATATTGTTCACCCAGATCAATGGTTTGTCCGTCCTGATTGGTGCCTTTAAGGGCGGGTGCCGTCGCCCCGAGGTCCAGCGGTACGGCGGCGCTGACCAAACCGGTGAGGGCGCGCAGGAGAAAGGCAAACATGACGAAGGTTTGGAAACGGGGAGGGAATTTCATGGCCGGAGCGGGAGGCGAAAATGCGCGAATGCAGCGGAGCGGGTCAACCTTGTTTTTTGCCGCCTTCTACGGTCCACATCGGCGAATCCTTGATGTTGTCGGACAGCTTGGCGGTGGTGCGTTCGAGGCGGGAGGCCAGGGTCTTGATGATTTTTCCCACTATCTCGGGCTGTTCTTTCATGAGTTCTTCCATCGGCTGCGATTTGATTTTCGCCAGGCGCGCGCCATTCTTGACCTTGACCGTGCAGGTGCGGGGCTTGCCCAGGATGTCGGCCATCTCACCGAAGATGGTGCCGGGAAAGACCAGCGTGGTCAGCAAGTTGTTGTCCTTGTAAACCTCGACGCCGCCGGACAGCAAAATGTAAAAAAAGCCGCCGGGGTCGCCCTGTTTGAGCACGGTGGCCCCGTGGGGGAAATCAATTTCTTCGTTGGGCATATGTGACAAAGAGTATAGCCCTTCGCGATTCAAA
This sequence comes from uncultured Opitutales bacterium, assembly GCA_964499725.1. GTDB lineage: Bacteria > Verrucomicrobiota > Verrucomicrobiia > Opitutales > JABDGR01 > JABDGR01. Next base: position 931 of record CAZCMU010000017.1, on the reverse strand, counting down.
CGTCAATCACGTCATCTTCCCGCCGGGCGGCGGGCGAGCGTTTGACCCGGCCGCCGAGCCCCCGGGTGCGGGCGACAAACCGGCGCTGCCCCAGCCAGAGGTTGGCCAGGATGGACATCAGGCTCACCACCAGCGCTCCCCAGAAGGCCGCGCCGAAACCCAGCACATGAAATCCCGGCACCAACTGGCCCGCCAGCCAGAACAGCCCGGCGTTGATGACCAGCACGCCGAGGCCGAACGACAAGAGCACAAAGGGCAGCGTGAAGAGCAGGAGCAGGGGTCTCAACACGATGTTAAAAAAACTTAAAACGAGCACCACCAGCGCCAGCGTGCCCAGCCCATGCGGCCCGAGCGCCTCCGGCCCCGTGTAAGTAATGCCCGGCGAAGTATGCGCCGCAATGATCACGCCCAGCGCAATCATGCCCCAGCGCAGCCCGTGACGCCACCATGGCATCGCACGCTCACTGCTCACCATAAATCCTCCAATCTGCGACATTGACCGCAAAGGATGAAGGAAGAACGCCGAAGTTAAAAGTCAGAAGTTGAAAAAGCTGGAAATGGGCTGGATACCAAAAAACTTCCGCCCATGGATTTCAATGCAGTCCCGACTCAATTACCCAATCATTACTCCTAATCATAATCCGGAAATTCAGGAAACTTCACCATCAGTTTTTCACCGCCGGCGCATTAAAATATTTCGCGGCAAATTCCAGAAAGACCGGCCAGTCGGGGGCGTCGGTATGCGCGCCGATGTGTTCGCGGAAGGCCAGTTCGCCGGAGGTCAGGGAAATATTGGGAGCGGGCATCACGGTCGCGCCGACGTCGTGTTTGCCCAGCAGCCGGTAAACCGAGCCCGCGCTGACCACCGCGAGAAATTCCCCGCGGGGGTCGGACCAGGGGTCTTGGGTGGCGCCGGTGACGAGGATGGGTC
>CAZCMU010000016.1:0-25543 GCA_964499725.1 uncultured Opitutales bacterium | reverse complement strand
CCAAACCATTGTTCCAGCCGTGAACCCAGCCAGCCTTGCCGGCCCAGCAAAAGCAACAAGCCAAAGCCCGTCGCCACCGGCGGCAGCACCAGCGGCACCGTCACCACCGTATCCAGTAAAAATTTACCCGGCCAGTTTTTGCGCGCCAACAGCCACGCCAGCGCCAAGGCCAGCGGCAGCGACGCCGCCACCGCGAGCGCCGCCATGGCCACCGTGAAAAAAACCACATCCCAGCTCATTCAGTGGATGCTGGTTTAACCGCGGCGGCCTTCTCCGGCAAAGTAAAACCGTAGCGGGCAAACACCGCCCGGGCCGTGTCGCTGAGTAAAAATTCCCGCACTTTCATCGCGGCTGCGGGAACCTTGGTACTCTTCACCATCGCGATGGGATAATTAATCGCGGGGGCATCGGCCGCCGTCCAGGCCACGCGGACTTTCTTTTCCGTCATCGCATCGGTGCGGTACACGACGCCGATATCCACATTATCGGACGCCACCGCCGTCAGCACCGTGCGGACATTGTCCAGCGGCACCAGTTTGTCCTTCACTGCCGCCAGAATTTTTTGGCTGTCCAAATAATTCGTCGCGTAGTGTCCGGCCGGCACCGTCTTCGGGTCGCCGATGCCGATGCGCTTGATGCCCGTCTGCGTGAGATTCGCCAAGCCGCTGACTTTAAGCTGGCCATCCACCGGCACCACAAACACCAGCGCGTTGCCCAGCAGTTTTGTGCGCGTGCCGGGTTGAAGCAATCCGGCCTTGTCCAGGCCATCCATCGTGTCGTCATCGGCCGAAATAAAAATATCCACCGGCGCGCCGTTCTTGATTTGCCCCGCCAAAACCCCCGACGCGGCAAAATTGGGCGTGAGGGTGACTCCGGTTGCCTTCTGACAAAGCGGCGCCAGTTCCGTCAAAGCGTCTTTCAAGCTCGCCGCGGCGCTCACGAGCACCTCCTCGCCCCGAACGGGGCTTAACAAAACACTGAGAAAAACAGCCACGCCAAATCCAAAGGTGTGAATTTTCATGGAGAGAGCATTGGACTATAAATCCTGTCCGAAGGCAAGCTGCGCCGCCCTACTCCGCCAGGTGCTTCAAACACTCCCGTATCGCGGGCGCGAGAATGGCTAAACATTCGCGCACGGCCTTGGGGCTGCCGGGCAGATTGATCACCAGCGAACGCCCGCGCACACCAGCCACCGCTCGGGAAAGAATGCTGGTCGGCGCAATGTCAAAAGAACGCCCGCGCATTATCTCGCCAAAGCCGGGCAGTTCCTTTTCCAGAATTTCGCGCGTGGCCTCGGGCGTGACATCGCGCTTGCTTGGCCCGGTGCCGCCGGTCGTTACCACCAAGGCGCAACCGTCCTTATCGCACAACCCTTGCAAGGCCGCGGCAATTTGCGGTCGCTCGTCCGGCACCAGCACGCGCACAAATTCCGCCGTGCCGCCAAACAAGGCCGCCAGCGCTTCCTCAATGGCCGGGCCGCTCAAATCTTCGTACACCCCCGCGCTGGCGCGGTCGCTGATGGTTAAACGACCGATTTTCACTGGCGCTGGTGTCGGTGCGGACATCAAATTTACTTTTTCGTTTTGCTCAGCAACCGCACGCGCTCGATCACCATTTTTTTATCCACACTTTTGAGCATGTCATACAATGCGAGCGCCGCAACGCTCGCCGCGGTCAATGCCTCCATCTCCACCCCGGTTTGTGAATCCGTGCGGGCTTCCGTTCGGATGATAATGCGGTCAGCTTTTACTTTAAATTCCACCCCCGCGAATTGCAGCGGCAAAGTATGGCATAGTGGAATCAATTCTGCGGTTTGCTTCGCCGCCTGAATCCCCGCCACCCGCGCCACCGACAGCGCATCGCCTTTCGGCAACGCTTGTTTGCGCAGCAGCCGAATCGTCGCCGGAGAGCAGCGCAACACGGCTTCGGCGACCGCCCGGCGCGATTGCACCGGCTTGGCGGACACGTCCACCATGCGCGCGGCGCCACGCGCATCGAGATGGCTAAAGCGGGGTTTGCTCATTTGAAAACGGGAAAGGTAAGGAGTGTGTCCACCAATGCACCGGCGGGCAATTCCAGAGTATTGGCCGGCACGTGGATGATGGCGTTGGCCTGCGTCAGCGCCGCCAAGTGTCCGGAGTTATGCCACTCGAGCGCCCTTAACGTCGGCCCTCCCTTTTGGAATTTAAAATTGGCCGGCCAATAAGTTGGACGGCGATTCGCCGCCTGGGGCAAACTTTCGGTCAGTTTCATCGCGGCCCACTTTGGCGGCGCTTCATCCTTCAAGCACGTGAGCGCATGACGCACAAACAAATGAAAGCAGGCGAAATGAGAAACTGGATTGCCGGGCAAACCAAAGGCAATTTGCCGACCCCGAAACCCCACCAATAACGGTCGGCCTGGTCGGCTGTTGATTTTGCGCACCAATAGCTCGTAGCCCGCTTCCTCCAGCACGCGTGCCGCGTAGTCGTGGTCGCCCACGCTGGCGCCGCCGGATATTAAAACCATGTCGGCGGAGGCAAACGGCTCCGCCGCCAGACAAGCGGCCGCGCGCGCGGGGTCGTCGCCCCAATGTTCTTGATGAATATTTGCGGAGGGAACACCCGCTTGTTTCAACAAAGAAGCAATCAATATCTGGTTACTGTTGCGAATCTGGCCGGGCCGTGGCTTTGATTCCGGCGGGACGATTTCGTCACCCGTCGTGGCATGCGCGATACGCGGCGCGCCCTTCACCAAAGGTTGTACTTCACCGACGGAAGCCAGCACCGCGAGCGCGATGGGATTCAGCCATTTACCCGCGCCTAACAAAACATCGCCGACCTGCGCATCACTGCCCTGTCGGCGCACATTTTCGCCGGGTTCCACGCGGCGATCGACCAAAAGCCATTCGCCCTCCACCCGCGCCTCCTCCTGCATCAACACGGCCATGTTCAGCGCTGGTAACGCGGCGCCGGTAAATATACGCATCGCCTCGCCGGGATTTAAGGCGCACCCAGCAACCTCACCCGCTTTTATGGTGCCTGCCACCCGGTATTTTGCGGGACCTGCCGCTGGAAAAAACGCATACCCATCCATCGCGGAGCGGTCAAATGGCGGCTGGTCCGCGTCCGCTTTTACCTCAGCGGCTAACACTCGCCCGAGTGCGTCCCGCAATGGAATCCGTTCTGATTCCAGCGGCTTGACGCGCTCATCCAACAGCCGCCAGACCTCGGCGACTTCCATATCAGGAGTTGGTTTTGATTCAGCCATGCGGTGCCGCCGTCAGGCGGGTAATGCTTCGGCCTTCCAAATTGGCACGTCTTTTTTCAGGCGATTCATCAATTCGCCCAGCGCGGCAAAGGCCTCGCGGCGGTGGGCCGCAGCGACTGCGGCGTAAACCGAGGCTTCGCCCACCGGCACTACGCCGGTGCGATGCCAAAACCGCACGGCGACCAAGCCATGTGCTTTTGCCAGCTCCTCAATATGCGCTTCGAGCTGCTTGCGCGCCATCGGCTCGTAAATGTCATAACGCAGGGAGGAAATTTTTTGGCCCTGCTCATCGGCGCGCACATAACCGTGAAACTGCGCCCACGCGCCCGCCTCGCCGCACAGAGCATCCGGCGGAGACGGCGGCGGTGGCAGCGGCCCCTCCATAAATAAAATTTCCGACCACATAGTTGCTCAGCCGCCGGAAACCGGCGGAATCAGCGCGACTTCGTCGCTGTTGGCAAACAGGTCCTGCGGCCCGGCGTATTCGCTGTTGCGGGCGAGGTGGATGGTCGCGCGGTACTGCGCCAAACCCGGCCGCAGCGCCAGCAGGCGCTCCCACAACGCCTCGGCGGTGACTGGCGCGGGAAAATTCAGCTCGTCCTCCCGGCGGCCGAGCGCTTTGGCGACATGGGCAAAATACAAAATTTTCATCAGCAAACTCCTCGCGCTGCTTATTTTTAACCGCCGATGGCCGTCATTGGGCGCAATGGCTGGTAAACATCCTTGAACCCATGCGCCAACGGCTTCTTCGCCAGCGCCGCGCAAAAGACCTGGACGACATCTTCGTCGCTCCCGCCCCGCAAAGCCGGCTTCAAATCAAATTCCAGCGCATCGCCCAGGCAGGGGCGCAGCAGGCCGTCCGCCGTCACGCGCATTTTGTTGCAGCGCTCGCAAAAACACGCCTCCGTCAGCGCGCCGATGACCCCCACCAGCGCGCCGGTGCGTTTGAGGCGATAATAGCGCGCTGGACCGTTGCCGATGCGCTCGCGATCCTTGTCCACGGGAACCAGTTCATCGTGCCCGCGCAAAACCTTCAATAGTTCCGCAATCGGAAAAAAGTTTTCCTCGTTGAGTACGTCGCGCCGCGTCAATGGCATCAGTTCAATGAATCGCATCGGAATTTTGCGCGCGGCGGCGTATTCCACCAGCGGCCAGATTTCCTGCTCATTGACTCCGCGCATCAGCACGCAGTTGAGTTTGATTTTGTCGAATCCCGCGGCTAAAGCGGCGTCAATGCCGGCCAGCACGCGGCTCAAATCCCCACCCGTCACGCGGTGGTAAATTGCGGGATCCAGGGCGTCGAGGCTGATATTCGCGCCGCACAACCCCGCCTGCCGCAACGGCTGCGCCAGTTTTTCCAACATCACCCCGTTTGTGGACAAGCCCAGCATCTCCACGCCTGGCACCTCCCAGATGCGGCGAATCAAATCCACCACGCCCTTGCGCACCAGCGGCTCGCCCCCGGTCACCCGGAATTTGCGAAAACCCAATCCGGCCGCAACGGTGACCAGCCGGATGATTTCGTCGTCCGTCAGCGTGTCCTCTCGCGATTGCCAGCCCTTGTAACCTTCCGGCATGCAATAAAGGCAACGCTCATTGCAACGATCCGTGATCGAGAGGCGGAGATAATCCACCACCCGGCCATCCGGCGCCGACAATGACAATGCAGACATGCCGACAAATATGTCGTTATTTCCCGCCGTCACAAGCGTTTTCCCGCCGTCTTTGTCGGCTGCGGTGATTCCTGCAACTTGGCCAAATCTTCCGGCGTGTCCACATCGAACGCGCCCCCGGGAAACGGCACCAGGGTGACCTCATGGGGATTTTCTTTCAAAACGCGCCGCGCGCCTTCGTCACCCTGGAGGGTTTTCAATTGCGGGAAAAGACTCGCGCAAAACAACGCCGGCGGCCCGGGCACGCCCGCATACTGCGCCGCGATGATTTTTTTACCGGTGGCGCGCTGGTGCTCAATCAGCAAATCCAGCAAAACCGGAGTGAGCTGCGGTTGGTCGGCCACTGAAAGAATGGCCGCCTCCACGCCGGGTCTTTCCTTCTCCAACTCAGCCAAGCCTGCGCGAATGGATGAAGCGAGACCTTCCTTCCAGCCTTCGTTGAACACCAGGCGCACCGGTAACCCTTGCAAAACCGCCGCACATGCCTCTGCTTCCGCGCCGAGCACGACCACCACCGGGCGGCATTTGGACGCCAATGCCGTTTCCGCCGCACAGCGCAATAAGGATTTCCCTTTGTATTCGAGCAATTGTTTGGGCCGGCCCAATCGCGCCGATCCTCCCGCCGCCAATAAAATCAACCCGACGCTCACGACCACTTCAAATCTTCGCCGCTGAACGGCAGCGTGCGGATGCGTTTGCCCGTCGCGGCAAAAATCGCGTTGCACACCGCCGGCGCGGCCGGCGGCAAAGCCGGTTCGCCCAAACCCGTGGGCGGAGCAACCGATTTGATGAAATGAACCTCCGCCACCGTCGGCGCATTATTGATGCGAATCAGCGGATACTCGTCGAAATTGCTCTGCTCAATCTGCCCCTTGTCCACCGTCGCCTTGAGGAACCACGCCGCGCCAATGCCGTCAATCATCGATCCTTGCACCTGGATTTCTGCCGAACTGAGGTTGACGATGAGCCCGGCGTCCACGGCTGCCGTGAGTTTATCAATATGCAGCTTGCCGGCTGGCGTGACGGTGACGTCCGCCACAATCGCGACACAGGCATTGTTGGTGGAGCTGATGGCAAAGCCCTGTCCCTGGCCGCGTGGAAGTTTTTTGCCCCAGCCAGCCTTGTCCACGGCGAGTGCAATGACCGCGTTCATGCGCGCGGCGCTCATGCCACCGCCGCCCCGGCCTCCCCGACCGCCTGCGGCTGCCGGAGCAACTGGGAGTGCGGCCAGCAAATCTTTCTGAAATTCCACCGGGTCGCGACCCGCAGCGTGAGCCAGCTCGTCCACAAAAGATTGCAAAGCCCAGCAGTTGCCGTTGTCGCCGGGCGCACGCCAGTAGCCGGTGGGAATTATGCCTGGAATCTGGCTTGGATTCACCCGGGAACCAGGAACGGCGCTAAAGGGAAATTCGCCCCCGCGCATCCCGCCGACCTGCCCCTGAACTTTGACAAAATTGTCGTTTAATTCCACCACTTTGCCCGCGTCATCCACCGCCGCGCTGAAATAATGCCAGCCGTTGCAGCGGTAGTTGTCCTGGTGCATATCCTGCTCGCGAGTCCAGGTGAGCTTTATCGGCGTGCCTTCCATTTTTTGGGCGATGGCCGCGACTTCGAGGGAAAATTCGTTGGACCCGCGCCGGCCAAATCCGCCCCCCACGCGCGTCACGTGCACAATCACATTGCTCGCCGACAAACCGAGGCCGCGCGTGACCAAGCCCTGGCCGGAGGACGGCACCTGCGTCGGGCACCACATCTCCATGACGCCGTTTTTGAAAAGCGCCGTGCAGTTTTGCGGCTCCATGGTCGCGTGCGCCAGGAAAGGATAAAAGTAAGCCGCCTCGAGGCGTTTGGCGCCTGTGGTCGTGTTGGTGGCCGAATTTTTGCCCAAGGCATCCGCTTGCTTCGCAAAATCATCGCTGCTCTGGCTGACCCCCGCGCCTTCGTCCCATTTCACCTGCAATTTGTTGGACGCACTGATGGCGTTCCAGGTCGAATCCGCCACGATGGCGATGCCCGGAGTAAGTCCATTAATGCCATCGAACATAAAGGCATCGCGCACGCCGGGCAGTTTCTTGACTTCGTCCAAATTCGCGCTCACCGGTTTGCCGCCGAACACCGGGCAGCGCACATAATTGGCGTACAACATGCCGGGCTGTTTTTGATCAATGCCGAACAGCGGCTGGCCGGTGACAATCTTGGCGTTGTCCACCCCCGGCACCCGGGTGCCGAGCAGCTTGAAATCATTGGGATCTTTCAGCGTGACATTCTCCGGCGGCGGCAATGTGGCCGCTTTGGCGGCCAAGTCCCCGTACTTTGCGCTTCGATTGGAAGAGACATGGAGCACAGTGCCATTCGCCGTGGTGCATTCGCTCTCCGGCACGCCCCAATTCTGGGCCGCCGCGGATACCAGCAGCGCCCTCGCACTGGCTCCAGCCTGGCGTAAAGTAACGTAATTACCCGGCGTGGAGCCGCTGCCCACCGCCGCCTGCCGGCCATAAGCGGCATTCAAATCGCCCTGGTAAATCGTCACGCTCGACCACGGCACATCCAGTTCCTCGGCGATAATCATCGGCAGCGCCGTCTTGGCCCCCTGCCCCATTTCCGAATTCGGCGCAATCAACGCCACCGCGCCATTCGGCGTGATGCTGATGAAAGCGTTCGGCACAAAGCTCGTGGCCGGCGCCGACGATTGCGCCAGCGTTTCACCCATGCCCAGTCGCAGTCCCAACATCAACCCGCCGCCGGCCAGCGCGCTGACCTTGATGAAACTGCGGCGGTCAATCTCGCGGGAAAGTGTTTCGACAGCGGTGCTCATGACAACAAGGTCGAAACGTTATAGCGGGCTTAGGACCACTTGAGGCTTTGGTCGGCAAACGGCAGCGAGCGGATGCGTATCCCGGTTGCGGCAAAAATCGCGTTGCATACCGCGGGCGCTGCCGGCGGCAACGCCGGCTCGCCCAGGCCGGTGGGCGCAACATTGTAGTTGCCCTGGACGAAATGCACGGCCACTTGCGGCGCGTCGGGAATGCGGATTAATTTGTACTCATCAAAATTGCTTTGGTCCGGCCGGCCCTGCGCCAGGGTGATCTTGGGGTACCACGCCGAGCTGAGGCCATCCATCATGCCGCCCTGCACCTGATTTTCCGCCGCGCTGAGGTTGACCACCGGGCCTATATCCACGCCCGCGGTCATTTTATTTACTTTGAGCACACCCGCCTGGCTGACGGTTACTTCGGCCACGATACAGACATAGCCGCGATGGCTGAAGGTAAAGGCCATGCCCATGCCCTGGCCCTTGGGCAGTTTTTTGCCCCAGCCGGCCTGTTCCGTGGCCAGCTTCAAGACACCGGTCATGCGGGCGACATCGTAACCTTTGATCTGGTCGTTGGCGAGCAGGTCGAGCCGCGCCTGTAGCGGGTCGCGCCCGGCGGCATGGGCCATTTCATCAAGGAAGCTTTGGACGGCCCAAAAATTGGCGTTGTCGTTGGGCGAGCGCCACGGGCCGGTCGGCACGCCCGTTGGGATCGCGCGCCCGGCGGTGACTTTCAGGCTCGAAAATTCATTGTTGCCAAACGCGCCGCCCTGCACCGGCACAAAAGTGTCGCTCCAGGCCAAAAACTTGCCATCGGCGCCGACCGCGCCTTTGAAGAAGTGCCAGCCCGCCGGGCGGTAGGAATCGCCGCCGATATCCTGCTCGCGCGTCCACAACAGCTGCACGGGCACGCCGGGAACCTGTTTCGCAATGGCGGCCGCTTCCACCGCAAAGTCGGCGAGGAGCCGGCGGCCAAAACCGCCGCCGCAGCGCATTAAATGCACCGTGACGCTCGAAAAACCCAATCCGGCCACGCCCCGCTGCACCGCGGCCGGCTGCTGCGTGGGCGACCAAACTTCCGCCGCGCCATCCTTGACGAGAACCGTCGTGTTCATCGGTTCCATCGTCGCATGCGCGATGTAGGGAAAATTATAAACCGCTTCCAAAATTTTGGCGTCGGCGGGCAGGCCGTCCGGCAGGCTGCTGTTGCTCCCCTCGGCCGCAGCCTGTTTGGCAATGTTGTCGCTGCTCTGGCCGGCATTGGCGCCTTCATCCCATTTCACCTGCAATTTGTTAGACGCGCTGATCGCGTTCCAATTCGAATCCGCCACCACCGCCACGCCGGGTTTCAGGCCAGTGGCGGCTTCGACGATAAACGCATCCCGCACCCCGGGCAGTTTTTTGACTTCATCGAGATTCGCGCTCACCGGCTTGCCGCCAAACACCGGGCACTTCACGTAATTGGCATAAAGCTGGCCGGGCTGTTTCACATCAATCCCGAACAATGGCCCGCCCGTGACCACCTTCGGGTTGTCCACGCCGCCGATGCGGGTGCCCAGAATTTTAATATCCTTGTTGTCTTTGAGTTTAATGCTGGCCGGGTCCGGAGGCGGTAAAGTCGCCGCCTTCGCCGTCAGTTCGCCGTAAGTTGCCTGGCGGTTGGAAGCCTTGTGGTAAACCACCCCGCTGTCGGTCGTGCATTCGCTTTCGGCCACCCCCCACGTCTGCGCCCCGGCCGTGACCAGCAACGCGCGCGCGCTGGCCCCCAACTGGCGCATCGCCATGTAATTGCTCGGCATGCCGTTGCTGCCGCTGGCGCTTTGGCTGCCGCCGACTTCATTCGTTCCATAGGCCGGGTTCAAATCGCCCTGGTACACCGTCACGCTCGACCATGGCACGTCCAAATCTTCGGCAATCAGCATCGGCAACGCGGTCTTCATGCCTTGGCCGATTTCCGGATTCTTGCCGATGATCGCCACCTCGCCCTTGGGGGTGATGCTGATAAATGCATTCGGGACAAAGCTGGTGGCAGGCGCAGGCGCTGTTTGGGCCAAAGACTCAGCCACGCCCAGGCGCAGGCCAACCATCAGGCCGCCGCCGGCCAGTGCGCTGACTTTGATGAAACTCCGGCGGTCCATCTCGCGAGAAATTTTTTCGAGGGTAGTGCTCATGGCAAAAGTCTCCAGTTAGTTCGCCGCGGCGGCGGTGTGAATGGCGGAACGGATGCGCGTGTACGTCGCACAACGGCACAGGTTGCCCTGCATCGCGGCATCAATGTCCGCGTCGGTCGGCTTCGGGGTCTTCGCCAGCAGCGCTGTGGCGCTCATGATTTGCCCACACTGGCAGTAGCCGCATTGCGGCACGTCGAGGTCGCACCACGCTTGCTGGAGTGCCGTGAGCTTCCCGTCTTGCGCCAGCCCTTCAATCGTCGTCACTTTGGAGCTGCCGACTTTCGAAACGAGTGTGCCGCAGGAGCGTTTCGCCACGCCGTCAATATGCACCGTGCACGCGCCGCATTCGCCGATGCCACATCCATATTTGGTGCCGACAAGGTTGAGTGAGTCGCGCAAAACCCAGAGCAGCGGGGTGTCGGCTTCCGCCTCCACCGATTTCATCTGGCCGTTGATATTTAACTGGTAGGTCGCCATGGGGGTAAAGGGGTTGAGGTTCACGTTAAAGATTCTCCCAGTCGCCACTTCTGTCAAGTATGGATTGGCTGGTTCCGCGAGCGCAGGGGCCGGGCGTCGCGTCCGGAAAAAGTGCATTGGATTTCGGCCAACACCGACAGTGCCACCGTTCCCGGGGTCTGGCCGCCCAAATCCAGCCCCACCGGCCCGTGCAGCCGCTCCCGCATCGCCGCCGTGATGGCCAACCCTTGCTTTTCCAAGTCGTTGAGGATCCGCTCTGAACGCACCTTCGGCCCCAGCAGCCCGACATAGCGCAACTCCCGCGGCAAAAGCGCCCGCAACAATTCCACATCATCCCGATAACGGTGCGACATCACCACCGCCACCGTCCATGGGTCGAGCGGCGCCTGGGCGGCGTTCTCGGGTTGCGTGGCCGTAACTTTCTCGACCCCGGGAAACCGCGCCTTAGTCGCATATCCCGGTCGGGCATCAAACACTTCCACCACCCAGCCGAGTTCCGTGGCCATCTTCGCCAGCGGCTGCGCATCGTCCCCCGCGCCATAGATTAACAAACGCACCGGCGGCTCAACGCGATCCTCCAGCACCAAGGTTCCCGCCGGACTCGCCTGTGGCCGCGCCTGGCTCTCGTGTGTGCCCAGCCATGCCGCATCCGCTGATTTCCAGACGACGCTCAAGGCGGACATTTTCCGCGCCGCCAAATTTTGGCGCAATGTTTCCGCCCACGCGGGTTTGGTCGGCAACCGTTCAATTAAAATGGTCACGACCCCGTTGCAACCCGTGCCCGTGCCCCAGACCAAATCGTTCTCGTCCGTCGTGTCATAAACGGCCAGTTGCGCCTCGCCCTCGGCGATGACCTCCTGCGCCCGCGCGATGACATCACTCTCCAGGCACCCGCCGCTAATCGAGCCCAGCCACTGCCCCTCCGCATTGACCAACAACCGCGCCCCGACTCGCCGATACGACGAACCCTCCACCTGGACGAGCGTCGCCAGCGCCCGCGGCGCGTCCGGCTCCCGTTCCAATTGCTGCAAGATGGCCTGGATTTCGTTCATGGCAATACGGTGTGAACGTAAAACATTCTCCCCGCCCTTGGCAACTGCGGGCATTCAAAGCCATAGCAGTCGATCCGTTTATTTTCTGGACCAACTACCCAATTTCTAGCGACTGAATGAAAAAGAAGGCATTGCCTATGCAATTGGCTGCGGCAATCAATGACCCACAAATCAATGCTGCCGCAAAGTCTGTTGACGACCGCACAGGCACCAGCCGCTGGGCCTATTTTGAAGACCGAAAAAACTGGTCTGTGTATACTTGGATTGGCGACTACGTGGTGGACTTGAATGGTTCAAGGCAAGCTCATTAGCACCGCTTCGAGCATCTGAGGGCCCAGACGGGGTCAGGCTGAGGGGCCAGAAGGGGTCAGGTTTTAAGTTTTGTAGTTGAACGGTCAGCGCGGGGCACCCCAGCGGGGCGTTCACCGCGACCGGGACGAGCAATTTCACGGTGGCTTAACCCCCTCTCCCCAACCCCGGTAATCCCAAAACCAACCCCAAAAAAGCAATTTCCCATCAGTAATGTTAAAAATTTATTAAAATCGCATTTGACTGCCCAATTATTCGGCGATAATCAATGCGCCGAGCAGCGTAATTATTATTTTGCCGATTTTCTGCTTCAACTTGATGACTATTATTTCCCACCCGCTACGCCGCCCCCCCTCACCTTTCCCCCGTCCCCTCGCTTGTGCTGCGCTGCTCGTGCTGCTTTCCGCCCTCTCGATGCTGGCGTCCCGCCAGATCCAGGCCCAGACCGTCTATGTTTCCTTGAATGGGGGTGGCACCATTGACATGATTGCGTCCAACGGCAGTTTCAGCACTTTTGCCAGCGGATTGACCCACCCGGGCGGGGTGGCCTTCGGATCGAGCGGCAATCTTTTCGTCTCACAAATTTTTTCCGGCAGCTTCCAAAGTGTCGTGTCCCAAGTGTCACCTGATGGTGCGGTGCATCCGTTTGCTTCCGGCCTGCTGGAACCCATCGGCCTGACTTTCGACAGCAGCGGCAACCTCTTTGTCGCGGATTATGGCACGGATTCAATTGACAAGGTGACGGCGGCCGGTGTCGTGAGCACCTTCGCCACCGGCCTGAATAGCCCTTTCAGCGTGGCCTTTAACACGAGCGGCAATCTGTTTGTCGCGAATCGCGACAACGGCACCATTTCCAAGGTGACGCCCGGCGGCGTGGTTTCCTTGTTTGCCTCTGGCCTGAGCCAGCCCAACGACCTGGCCTTTGATAGCAGCGGCAATCTGTTTGTCTCGAATTTCAACCTCGGCACCATTTCCAAGGTGACCACCAGCGGAGTCGTGAGCACCTTTGTGGACAACACCCAAGGCTTGGTGTCACCCGTTGGTTTGGATTTCGGCCTCGATGGCAACCTTTTCGTCGCGGATCAAGGCGCCAGTAAAATTTTTGAGGTGACGCCCGGCGGTTCGGTCAGCTCCCTCGCCTACTTCAATGGCGCGGGCCCACAATATCTGACCGGGGCGCCGTCGGTGGCGGTGCCGGAACCCGCGACGTTCGCTTGGGTCTTTGGCTTGGGGGTCATCGCGGTTGCGTCATATAAACGCCAAGAGCCAGCAAGGGTCAGGTTACGCATTTCCCCCTCGGTTTGAGTGGAGCCGCAGCCCGTTTTGGCGGTGTTGGGGTTGGGACAGTTACCTCCCCAACCCCGGCCAACCCACAACCAACCCCAAATAGTAATTTTCTATCCGTTTCGCTTCGGCGCGGCACTCTCCGCCGGAATCGTTTCCCCCGTGACAATCTCCAGCACAAAAGTCGAGCCCTTGCCGGGCGCACTTTCCGCCAGTTTCAAGTCGCCGCCCAGCAGCCGCGCCAGTTCGCGCGAAATGGCCAGGCCGAGGCCCGTGCCGCCGAATCGCCGCTCGATGCCCGAGTGCGCCTGCGCATAGGGTTGGAAGAGCGCGTCCACATGTTCCGGGGCAATGCCCATCCCGGTGTCGCACACCGCAAAACTCCACCGCCAGCACGGGCCGCGCGCCGAATCCGCCGCCGGCTCGGCCCGCGCGGAGACCTCCAGCGTCACCGCGCCGGCCTGCGTAAACTTGATGGCGTTGGAAAGCAGATTCCGCAAAATCCCCCGCAGCCGCAGCACATCGGTGAGGATGACGCGCGGGGCGTCCGGCGCCAGGCGCACCTGGAAGTCGAGCGATTTCTCCCGCGCCAACGGCTGGAACAGTTGCGCCATCGCCTCCAGGAACGGGGCGACATCCACCGAAGTGAGTTCGAGTTGCAGGCGCCCTTCCTCGATTTTGGAATACTCCAGCACGTCGTTGATCAAGTGCAGCATGTCCTCGCCCGTGCTTTCCATCACCGCCAGCATTTTTTGCTGTTCCACGGTCATCGGCTCCTCCCGCAGGATCCCGGCCAGGCTGATGATCCCGCTCAGCGGCGTGCGTACTTCGTGGGAAATGACGGCGAGGTAGCGGGTGTTGGCGGCGTTGGCCGCTTCGGCCGCTTCCTTGGCCACGCGCAGGTCGGCCTGCAACGCCCGCTCACGATCGATGATCAGGCGAAGCTGAACGTTCAGCCGGTAGAGCGGCAAAATCCACACCAGCGCCGCCATGGCGATGAGCGCCAGCGCCGCCATGACCCAGTAAAAGTGGGTGTAATTCGGCTGCAAATTCGGGTCGTAGAGCAGACCCGTCAGGTCAAAATCCGCCGGCATCATGCCCAGCTCGGCATAGGTGTCGGCCATGTGCTGCCAGCGTCCGGGGTTCATGTGCCCGACTTCAATCAGTTCCGGGTGCATGAGCTCCGCCGTCTGCTGGGCTTCAAAGAGCAGTTGCTCGCGGGTTTTATTCTGCGTGTTGTACTCGCGCAAAATCAAATCCACGATTTCCTCCGGGTGGTCCATCGCGTATTGCCAGCCCTTCAAGCTCGCCTCGCGGAAGGCCCGCACCCGCTCCGGATGGTCGCGCAATTCCGCCTCGGTGGTGAACAGGTTGTCGCCGTAAAAATCAATGCCGCCCGCGCGAGGAATAAAGGTGTAAAAATCGAATCCGCGCTGCTTGAGCAGGAACGGTTCGTCCGTGCTGTAGGCGGACATGGCGTCCACGTTGCCTGAGATAAAATCCTCGATGTTGAAGGTGTGCGGACGCATGTTGAGCTTGGCCGGGTCAACGCCTTCATGTTTGAAATAGGCGAAAATTTCGGCGGACTCGGAGGGAATCATCATCAGTTTCTTGTCGTGCAACGCCTGCAGGTCCTTGGCCCCGCTGGCCGCCCGCGCCACCAGCACCAGCGGCGAGTGCTGGAAAATCGAGGCCAGCACCACGACCGGCTTTCCTTTGTAACGGAAAAGCAGCAGGTCCGAATTGCCCACGCCAAAGTCCGCGTGGCCCGCCAGCACTTCCTCGGTTGGGTCGTGGTCGGGCGTGGCTTCCACCAGGCTCACTTTAAGGCCTGCGTCCTTGTAATAACCCTGGGCAATGGCGGCGTAATAGCCGGCGAACTGAAACTGGTGCTTCCACTTGAGCTGGAGCGTGACGTGGTCGAGTGAGGGCACGTCCGCACCCAACATAGTGTTGGCCAGGCATATCCACAACACGACGATGAGCTTGGGCAAAAACTTCGTCATAGGATGGCTGCGACATTAACCCTAACCTGCCTGCGTAAGGCAGCTAAAATGGTGGCGAATCCCGGATTTGAACCGGGGACACAAGGATTTTCAGTCCTCTGCTCTACCAACTGAGCTAATTCGCCAAAGGGCAAAGGGTGAAATTGCCCAAAACACCGCCGGGGGTCAAGGAAAAGTCCGCTGACGAAAAGATTGCCGCTGGGCCGCTTCTTCTCCACCTTAACCCGGATGGACCCCACCGCCAACGAGGTGCTGAACATTTTCAAAAAAACGGGCGCCCTGCTCGAAGGACATTTTGTCCTGCGCTCCGGCCTGCATAGCGCGCACTACTTTCAGTGCGCCCAGGTCTGCCAGAACATGGAGGCCGTGACGCGCCTCTGCCAACTGCTGCTCGCAAAATTTCCCGCGCGCGACTTCGCCACCGTCCTCGCCCCCGCGATGGGCGGCCTGGTCCTCGGCCAGGAAATCGCCCGGCAGACCAACAAGCGCTATATCTTCGCTGAAAAGGTGGACGACAAACTGGCTCTCCGCCGCAACTTCAAATTCGCCTCGGGCGAACGCGTCCTAGTCGTTGAGGATGTCATCACCCGCGGCGGACGCGTGCAGGAATGTCTCGACCTCGTCGCCGCCGGCGGGGCCGTCACCGCCGCTGTGCTGGTGCTGGTGGACCGCAGCGAGGGTAAAACCCATTTTAACGTGCCCCATGCTTCGCTGCTTGAGATGAGTTTCCCAACCTACGACCCGGCCCACCTGCCGCCCGCTCTCGCCGCCGTGCCGGTGCAGAAACCGGGCAGCTAACCCATGTTCGACCAAATCACCATCCTTGGCCCCGGCCTGCTGGGTGCTTCGCTGCTGAAGGCCGCGAAAGCCCGCGGCTTGTGCAAGCGCACCG
The DNA here is from genome assembly GCA_964499725.1 of uncultured Opitutales bacterium. Lineage (GTDB taxonomy): Bacteria > Verrucomicrobiota > Verrucomicrobiia > Opitutales > JABDGR01 > JABDGR01. The sequence goes on along the minus strand of CAZCMU010000016.1, from coordinate 9,618 downwards.
CCGCGTGGTCGCGCCGCGCCGAGACCCGCGCCAAATGCGAGGGCCAGCCGTGGTGCGACGCCGTGTTTGCCGATGCCGGCAAGGCCGTGGCGAAGGCGGATTTCGTCGTCGTCTGCACCCCCGTGGATACCATCGTGCCTCTCTTGGAAAAAATCGGTCCTAAACTGCGGCCCGGCACGCTGGTGACAGACGTCGGCTCGACCAAGAGCCTGATTTGCCGCCATGGCCGCGCTGCCCTGCCCAAGCAAGTCGCGTTTGTCGGTTCGCATCCCATGGCCGGCTCCGAAAAAACCGGCCTTGAATACGCCGATGCCGAGCTATTCCAAAACCGCGCGTGCTTCGTCACCCCGCTGGTGGACACCAAGGCGAAGGATGTGGACCGCCTCACCCGTTTCTGGAAAGCACTCGGTTGCGAAGTGGCCACGACCACGCCCGAGGCGCATGACGAAATTGTCGCGCACCTGAGTCACCTGCCGCATTTGCTCGCGTCCGCTTTTTGTGCCTACCTCGGCACGCGCGACCCCCGCTGGGTGCATTATGCCGGGCCGGGCCTGCGCGACACCACCCGTGTCGCCGCCGGCGACCCCGCGCTGTGGAAAGCCATCGCCCTGGAAAATCGCGAGGAAATTTTGCGCGCGCTCGATGGCTTTCAAAAGGAATTGGACCAACTCCACGCCGCGCTGCACAATAATCAAGCCCTGGCAATCCAGCACCTGCTGGAACGCGGCCGCGACTTCCGCCTGCGCCTGCGGCCCCTTGGAGAAAAAGGCTGAACGATGGGGGATGAAGGATGAAAGCGCGCCTTCGATCTCCCCATGTATTTGTCGTTGTCTGAACAGCATTCAGAATTATCTTCATCATCCCTCATCCTTCATCCTTTTTTGCTGTGCAAGACCCCCTCCCCATAACTCCTTTCACCGGCCCCGCGAAAGGCAGTGTGGAACTCCCCGGCTCGAAAAGCATCACTAACCGCGCCTTGATTCTGGCTGCGCTCTGCCGCGATCCGGTGACGCTGCGGGGTGCCTTGTTCAGCCGTGATACCGAAATCATGGTCAAGGCGCTGCGTTCACTCGGTTTCAAAATCAATACGAGCGAAAAGGCGAAAACCATTCGCATCGAAGGCGACGGCGGGATGATTCCCGAAGCGACGGCGGAAATCAACGTCGGCAATGCTGGCACCGCCGCGCGCTTCTTGCCCGCCGCGCTCTGCCTGAAAAAACGCGGTCATTACACGCTCGATGGCGATGCGGCGATGCGCCACCGCCCGATGAAGGGCTTGCTCGACGCCCTGCGCAGGCTCGGCGCGGAAATCGAATTCAAGGGCCGGCCCGACCACTACCCTTTCGTGCTGCACACCCACGGCATTCCCGGCGGCATGGTCGAAGTGGATGCTTCCGCCTCCTCGCAAATCCTTTCCGCGATGATGATTGCCGCGGCCTGGACCAAGGGACATCTCGAATTGCACCGCGTCGGCCAGATGATTTCCGAACCGTTTGTGCGCATGACGGCCAAACTTATCCCGCGCTTTAACCGCGGCTTTGTGCCCGACATTGATGCGCCAGGATTTGACGAATTTTTTCATGTCGAACCGGATGCGACGGCCGCGAGTTATTTTGTCGCGCTGCCCATCGCGGCAAAAGGCTCGGCGCCGGACTACCAGATTATGGGTCTCGGCGAAAACACCGACCTGCAGGGCGACATCGGCTTCCTCACAGTTGCGCAGGCCGTCGGCTTGCGAGTGACCAAAAAAGCCTATCATATCGAAATTGCGCCAGGCGCGGCCTACCATGGCGTAACCCAAAATTTTAATCCCTTTTCCGATACCTTCCTCACCCTCGCGGCCCTTGCCCCTTTATTGGAGGGCCCGACGCACATTACCGGCATCGCCCATACGCGCAAGCAGGAGACCGACCGCATCCACGCCATGGCCACGGAGTTGAAAAAACTCGGCCAGGGCGTGGCGGAATCTGAAGACGGACTGACTATCACGCCAAACTTGAAAAAACTCCGCACCCTCGCCGCCAAAGGCGTCAAGGCAAAGAAGCTGCTCAGCATCGAAACCTACGAGGACCACCGCGTCGCGATGAGCTTCGGCATCCTCGGCTGTCACGATCTCCTCGACACCGGTAAACCCTGGCTGCAAATCCAAAATCCCGCCTGCTGCGGCAAGACCTTCCCCAATTTTTTCGACGTACTGGAGGACTTGCGCAAAAAGGCCAAAAAGTAGACGGTACCGATTATAATTTTTGCCGCCAAAAGCTTTTGACAAGATGGCCTATTGGCATACGTTAATGCTTATGAGCCTCCTTGCGCTTTTGGCCGTATTTTTGGCCGTCTTCGTCGTTTGCGCGCTGGTCATGCTGGCCGTGGTGCTCCGCGTTGTTCTGCCTTTGGTAATTTTGTTTGGGTTAGTCCTGGCCTTTCTTGCTGTTCTCGCCTTGTACCCCGGCTCAATCATCTGGGCCTATTTGGACGCCAAGTCGCGCGGAAAGCCCGGCTGGGCTCTGGCCCTGCTGGTGGCCTTGTCGCCCTTTTTCGCGTTAATCGGCTGGCCGCTGGCGTTGCTGGCCTGGGTCGTCTTTCGTCCGGAAAAACAGATTGCGTATCGCAATATCGGGCCGGACGCGATGGCTGGTACAATGGGGCATGCGTAAATTGTGGAGCCGGAACTCGGAATTTCCACACCGCCGCTGATCGATGCCGCGCAGTTGGCAAGTTGGATTACTTTGCAAAACGACGACATTGTCGTCGTCAACAAACCCGGCTGGGTCGTCTGCCATCCCTCAAAACACGGGCCGTGGTCGTCCCTTGTCAGTGCGTTGCGGGAATATTTAAAGACGCCGACCCTGCACCTCGTCACCCGCCTCGACCGCGAAACCAGTGGCGTGGTCGTCGTGGCGCTGCATCCGTTGGCGGCGCGCCACTATCAAATGGCGATGCAAAACCGCCGCGTGGAAAAAACTTATCTGGCACTTTTGGAAGGCGAGTTAACCATGGAAGCCACCGTGGACACGCCCCTCATCCGCGACGAAAAAAGCGCAGTGGCCGTCAAGCGCCGCGTGGCCGCACCCGACGAACCCGGCGCCGAATCCGCGCAGACCCATTTTGCGCCGCTTGTTTGCAAAAGTGGCTATACCCTCGCGCGCATTATTCCCCACACTGGCCGCACCCACCAAATCCGTGTCCACGCGCAATCCCTCGGCCACGCGATTGTCGGCGACAAACTCTACGGTCCCGATTCCTCGCTTTATCTCGAATTCGCCAAATGGGGCTGGACCACCCGCCATGCCGAATTACTGCCTATTCAGCGCCAGGTGCTTCACGCGGCGCGCCTGCGTTTTTTGGACGAAGGCCTCGGCGACTTTACCGCGCCGCTGCCTGCAGATATGATTGAATTCACTTCCCGCAAAATGGGCCTCGATTTGGCCGCTGCGTGGGCTACTTCCTCCAGGTGAATTTTGTCGGGCCGGTGAGATCCAGTTCCTCGCCCTTGCGAAACACATTCACCGCCGACCAGGTCAGCAGCAGAATGCAAACGCAGAGAACAGCCACGCTCAATACCGGGCTTTCAAAAAACATGTGCTCCCGGCCCAGCAATGCACCGCGCAGCAAATCCACCGCGTAAGCCACCGGGTCCAGGTGCGCCAGCCGCTGCATCCACACCGGCGCGGGCTGCAACGGGTACATAGCGCCGGAGAGAAAAAACATCGGCAGCATGATCGCATTCGTAAGGATGGGAAAAACATTGGTCGAGGTGAACCGCGCCGCCATAGCCACGCCGAGCGACGAGAAAGTCAGTGCCGCCAGAATCATCGCTGGAATCACCCACAGCGTCGTGGCGCTGACCGCGATTTTCATCAACGGCAAAAAGCACAGCAGGATGGTGCCTTGGATGAGCGCCTGCAGCGCGCCCGAAACGACCTTGCCGATGCCGATCGCCGCCCGTGGCACCGGCGCGACCAGCACGGCCTTGAAAAATCCAATCTGACGGTCGAACACAATGGTGATGCCCGCGAAGGTCGCCGAAAACAGCAATGCCAGCGACATCACGCCGGGAAAAATGAACGCGCGATAGTCGAACGCCGGTGCGCCCCCGGGCGGGCCCATCCGCATGCTCGCGCCCAGACCCGAACCGAGCACAAATAAATACAACAGCGGTTGGATGAGGCCCGCGATGAGCCGCACGCGCTCCTTGAAGAACCGCTGCATGTCGAGCATGACGATGGCCCAAATGCCCCGGATCATGACCAGCCGCCCTTCTTGCCTGCGGGCGGAGTCGCTGCGGTTTCATCGGTAAGCGCTTTGCCCGTGAGTTTGAGGAAAACATCTTCGAGACTGGGCGCGTTCACTTCGACGCGCTCGACCTTCACTGGCAACTCGCGCAGCAAAATCGGCACAATGGACGCCGGGTCTTTATGTTCGAGCATCAACGGCTCGACCCCCGGTGCAGGCTGGTAACCGCGTTGCACGAGCCATTCGCGCGCTTGGGCATCGTCCGACGTATGCAGGCGGATGACCCCGCCGCCGAGACGCGCCTTTAGATTGCGCGGGGTGTCGAGCGCCACAATTTTTCCTTCGGCAATCAGCGCGATGCGGTCAGCCACTTCCGCCTCTTCCATATAATGCGTGGCAAAAACTATCGAACGCCCGCTGACCGTCAACCCGCGCACTTGTTTCCAAAAACCGCGCCGGGCCTCGACATCGAGCCCCAGCGTCGCTTCGTCGAGAAACAACACGCGCGGATCCGTCACCAACGCGCGCGCCAATTCAACCCGCCGGCGCTGGCCTCCGGAAAGATTCTGCGCCGGGCGGTCGGCCGCTTCCGTGAGTTGAAGTTGGGCCAACAACTCTTCCGTGCGGCGGCGGACGGCCTTGGCGTCCAAACCGTAGAGTCGGCCCATCAGGCTCAGATTGTCGCGCACTGTCAGGGTGCGCTCGATGGCGGGCTCCTGAAAAACGATGCCAATGTCGCGCCGGGTGGCGTCGCGCTCAACCACCACGTCGCGCCCTAATACCCGCGCGATGCCGGCCGTCGGCGTGCGCAGCGTGGACAGGATGGAAAAAAGCGTGGTCTTGCCCGCGCCGTTGGGCCCGAGCAACGCAAACATTTCCCCGGTGCCAATAGTCAGGTCAATGCCACGCAAGGCTTCGACCTTGCCGTAATTTTTCACCAAGCCGGTCACTTCGACGGCGGGAACGTTGGGGGAGGAACTCATCAGCGCAGCGGGGAACAAGGAGAACACCGGGTAAATTCGCGCCGGTCAATCCGGTAATGGCTGGCCCTTCGTTTCCGGCGCCAGCCAAACCACAAAGAGACCAACGGCATAAACCAGCGAAAGCACTTCACCGGCGCGCGCATAGCTGTTGCCAAAGTAAGCCATGAGCGCGCCCATTTGCAGCGCCCCCACCGCCGCCAGTACCCGCCCGGCGTTATAGGCAATGCCCTGCCCCGTAGCGCGCACCCGCGTCGGGAAAAGCTCCGGCAGATAGAGCGGAATCAATCCGTAAAACGAAGCGGTCACAAAACCCGTACTATAAGTGAACGCCAGAAAACCCGGGCCGTAATCAGTGGCTTCGGCAAAAAACACGAGGCAAACCCCGAGCGAGGCGAGGCACAAAAGAAAATACGCCAGCCGCCGCCCGCAAAAATTTGCGAGCCACGCGCCGAGAAAACAGCCGGAAATCGCCCCCAGCGCCGACCACGCCTGCGTCCACGCTTTCGCTTGCGGCGCCGCGCCATGCGTAAGTTGGTCCGCCCACAACGGCAGCCACTGCACCAAGCCCCAGGTGCCAATCAAGGTCACGCCGCACAGAATCGTCGCGATAATCGTCGTCCGGCGCAACCCCGGCTGCCAGAGTTCGCTCAGCGGTTGCACGGGGGCGGATCGCCTGGCCTCCACCCAGCGCGGCGATTCCGGCACATAGAGCCGGATGAAAAACGTCAGCAGCGCCGGTGCTCCGCCCACCAGCGCCACCCACCGCCACGATTCGCGCGTGATGGAAAACGACAGGCCAACCATCGCACTCAGCAGGAAACCTGCATTGCCCACCGCACCAATCCACGCCGCGAGCCACGGGCGCCCGGTGTCGGCCCAGCTCTCCATCACCAGCGCCACACAGAGCGACCACTCGCCGCCCATGCCGAGCGCCGCGAGGAAACGCAGGCCGCCGAGCTGCGCGGGCGTCTGCACAAAATATACCAGGCCGGTGAAAAGCGAATAGGCAAGGATGCTCAGGCTCATCGCCCGCACGCGGCCGATGCGGTCGCCCAGCCAGCCAAAGACCAGCCCGCCGAGCGCGGCGCCGAGCAAAAACAGCGCGGTAATGATGCCCATCCAATGACCGACAAACGCCTCGTCCGTCACGCCCGCGCCGTGCATCTGCTGCAACGCCGGCCGCGCCACCAGCGGGAACAAGCCCATCTCCAACCCATCAAACAACCAACCCAAAATCGCCGCCAGCAGGATGAGCCGGCGTTGTCGCGAAGAAATAATCGAGACGGACATGGATAACAAATCCCGGCGTTACGCCAGCCTTAGAGGAAAATCCTACCCGCGTTTGCGATAAACCAACACCCGCGCGGGCGGCACGTTGAGCCAGATCATCGAGGTCGAATGCAAATCGAAGGGCTTCGAGCCGTTGATGCGGTGCTTGTGGAAATGGTAAGTGAACTGCACCCAGCAGCCGCCGGGCCGCAGTACTTCAAAAATCTTGCGCGTCACGCGTTCCTCCAAATCCGCGGGAAACGAGCGCAGCGGCAAACTCGAAATCACCGCACCGACTTGCGGGCCGCCGGTGTGTTCGCGCACCAGTTGGTCCAGCTCGCCGGCATCGCCTTCCACGACGCGCACATTGGGGAAACGCCCGCGCAACATCACCGCGAGGTTCGGCGACTTCTCGATGGACAGCAAACGGTCGGGGGCCAGCCCGCGCGCCAGCAGTGCCTCCGTGACCGGGCCGGAACCGGGCCCGAGCTCGACGACCCATTCGCGCGGGTTCTCCGGCAGCCACCGCGCCATCGCACGGGACAAACCGGCGGAGCTGGGCACCACCGCGCCCATTTGCTTCGGTTTGAGGAAGCACTCGCGGATAAACAGGGCGGCGCCGCCGATATTTTGACGAATAGTTCGAGCCACGGGAAAAAAGTGGGGGTAAGGTTGCGGCCAAAACACTGGCCGGGCTCGCCATCAAAAGGACAACCGGGGAAGGCGGCAAGCTTTTCAACTTTCGGGGGTTGCTGAAATTTTGACTGCTTACCGCGAGGAAAAGAGTGGCCAAGCCGGGCAAAAACTGCGTGGATTCCAAACTTTCCCGAGCATCGGCCATCTCCAGCAAGCCTCCCCTTCTTATGACTACTCCCTCGTCCCTTTTGCCCATTCGCAACCGGTTGGTCCTGGCCGCCACTTTGTTCGCCGCCATGGCCGCGCTTGCTGTCGCTCTCGCAGCCGACGCCCCAGCCACCGTGCCAACCGCGACCACGCCCGCACCCGTGGGTGATGGCGTCGAAAAGTCCGTGGTCAAAATCTTCACCACCACGCGCTACCCGGACGTATTCAAGCCCTGGACCAAGGCCGCGCCGCAGGAGATTAGCGGCACCGGAGTTATCATTGACGGCCACCGCATCCTGACCAATGCGCACATGGTGCTCTACGGCAGCCAAATCCAGGTGCAGGCCAACTTGTCGGGCGAAAAAGTCTCCGCCACCGTCGCGGCCGTCGCGCCGGGCATTGACCTCGCCGTGCTCACGGTGGATGACCCGACGTTTTTTGACGGGCACCCGCCCCTGCCCCGTGCCGGCAAACTGCCGAACAACAAAGACAGCGTGCTCGTTTACGGCTACCCGACCGGCGGCGACAACCTCTCCATCACCAAGGGTATCGTCTCGCGCATCGAGTTCGCCTCCTACAATAACTTTACCGACGGTCTGCGCATTCAAATTGACGCGGCCATCAACCCCGGCAACAGCGGCGGCCCGGCCGTCGTGGACAACCAGATGATTGGCCTGGCGTTCAGCCGCCTCGGCGGCGCGGACAACATCGGCTACATCATCCCCGACGAGGAGATTGACCTGTTCCTCAACGGCATTGTCAACGGCCAGTATGCGGGCAAGCCTGCGATGTTCGACGAACTTCAGACGATGGAAAATCCCGAGCTGCGACCCTACCTGAAAATTGACAAGTCCGTCCACGGCATCATCGTCAACGACCCATTCAGCAAGGACGCGAGTTACCCGCTCAAAAAATGGGACATCATCACCAAAATTGGCGACACCGCCGTGGACGACCAGGGCATGATCAACATCGGCAGCGACCTGCGCCTGGCCTTCCAATACCTGATTCAAAAAACCGCCAGGGACGGCAAAGTGCCGCTGACGATTGTGCGCGAGGGCAAGGAGCAAACCGTCCAACTCCCCGTCGAGCCGGACCGCCCGCTGCTCATCCCGCCGTTGAATGGCAGCTACCCGTCGTACTACATTTTCGGGCCGATGTGCTTCACCAAGGCCACGGCGGAATTTGTCGAAAACATCGCGGGCAACAGCTCGCGCACGTTGAATTACCTCGGCTTCATCGCCAGCCCGCTGGTGACGCGCCGGGGCGACCAGCCGGCCTTTCCAGGCGAGGAACTGGTCGTCGTGTCCTCGCCGCTGTTTTCGCATAAGCTGGTGCTGGGTTATGAGAAGGAGCCGGTGTCGTGGGTGGTGAAGAGTGTCAACGGCATCGCGATTAAAAATCTGAACCAGCTCGTGCAGGTGCTCAACGATTCGAAGGATGACTTTTTGAAGTTCGAATTCGCGGGCCTCGGGCTGGAGACGTTTGTGTTCCCGCGCCAGGCGATGAAGGATGCGACCGACGAAATTTTGAGCGACAACGACATCCGCGCGCAGGGCTCGCCGGATGTGATGGACGCGTTGAAGAACCCGGCCAAGTAACTTTACCCCCACTCGCCACCTTCATGAACACTCCGATTGTGGCTCATCTGCGACCGGCCAGAATAGCGGCGGCCCTGTGCTTGTTCTCCGGCGCCAGCCTCTTGGCCCCAGACCGCGTGGCCGGCCAGACCACGGACAACCCCAGCGCCCCGACGGCCACCGATGCTGTCACCCCGCTGTCTGCGGCCACCGTTCCGTCCGCCGTGGAAAATTCGGTGGTCAAAATTTTTTGCACCATTCGCGCGCCGGACGTTTACCATCCCTGGACCAAGGGGACGCCGCAGCAAATCAGCGGCAGCGGCGTGGTGATTGAAGGAGGGCACATCCTCACTAATGCCCACGTGGTCAGTTACGCCAGCCAGATTCAAGTGCAGGCGGCGCATTCCGGAGAAAAAATTTCCGCCAAGGTCGAGCTCATCGCCACGGGCATTGACCTGGCCGTGCTCAGCCTGGACGACCCGACGTTTTTCGCACCCATCCGCCGCTGCCCTATGCGCCGAAAATCCCTGACGCCAAGGACCCTGTCCTCGTCTACGGTTTCCCGACCGGCGGCAACAACCTCTCTATCACCAAGGGCATCGTGTCGCGCATCGAATTTGTGAATTACAACGACGACGTGCCCGGCCTGCGCATCCAGGTTGACGCCGCCATCAACCCCGGCAACAGCGGCGGCCCGGCCGTGGTAAACA
>CAZCMU010000015.1:21620-26254 GCA_964499725.1 uncultured Opitutales bacterium | reverse complement strand
GGGGGCGTAGCTCAGGCGGATAGAGCAGCAGTTTTCTAAACTGCTGGTCGGGGGTTCGAGTCCCTCCGCCCCCGCCATTTCTTATTTAATGCCGCCGAGTTTGCAAATTTTCTTAAATTCTGTTGGTGTCACCGGCATTACCGACAGTCTGTTTCCCGGCGCCAGCAGGCGCATTTTTTTCAACGCGGGTTGTTCGCGCAGCATAGTCAAAGGCACAGAGTTCTTAAACGTCGCAACATAGCGCACGTCCACCAGCGACCAGCGTGGGTTATCCCATTTCGCGCCAGCGTCATAGAACTCGGATTTCTTGTCGAACTGCGATTCATCGGGCCGCGCCTCGCCGACGATTTCCGCCAAGCCCGCCACGCCGGGAATTTCGCAACTCGAGTGATAAAACAACACCCGGTCGCCCACGCGCATTGCCCGCATGAAATTCCGCGCCTGGTAATTGCGCACGCCGTCCCACGGCGCGGTGCCGCCGGGGCGTTTTTGCAAATGCGCCAGCCCAAACACGTCCGGCTCGGATTTCATCAGCCAATGGTTCATGGGCAGCGCGGTAGCAGGAAGCATGGAGCGGGGAGTCAGGAGTCAAAATAACATTCAACTCCCAACATTCAACGCTGAATCAAAACGATGAGCGCGTTGCTTTAATTGAGCGTTCGGCGTTCTCTCTTCTTTCTCCCCGCTCCCTGCTCCGCGCTCCTTGCTTAAATAAAAAAACCAGTTCCCAGGGACCGTAAGCCGGATTCTGTTCTGGCGGGCGCCTCGCGGCACTCCCGCCGCTCATTCATTTCTCTGCCGCCAACTCCTTGCGAAATCGGCGGCCGCGCTGAGCGTCGTGCGACTAACCCGGGACCGTTGGACGGGCCGTCTGGTCCCCTATTTGGTCTTGCACCGGATTGGGTTTGTCATGCCGGCCAGGTCACCCTGGCCGCGGTGGGCTCTTACCCCGCCTTTGCACCCTTACCGGCCGCGTTTGCACGCGGCTGGCGGTTTGTTTTCTGTGACACTTTCCGTCAACCGGCTTGCGCCGGCCGCCCCCCCTTTCAAGGGGAATCCTGCCCTGTGGTGTCCGGACTTTCCTCTCGCCACCGCCGGGGCGATGGCGAGCGAATGAACATCCCCGGGAACTGGAAAATAAAATGTATCCTAAAAATACCCCCCAAGGCAAGCCGCGATGCGAGGAGCAAACTGTCCGAGTTTCCTTGCCGAAATCGCTGAAACCGCCATTCTTATATGCTTGTGAGCGACAACCACACCGGGTTGACCAAAGTTAATCCCCGCAAGTACCTGCTCGTGGCGATGGTCGCGACTTTCTCGGTTTGGTATGCGCAACACGCGCAGGCGGTTCATGCGATAGACGTGGTTGATTCGCTCATTTATGGGGTCGTGCAAATGGTGTTTGGATCCTTGGGCGGCCTGATGGTTTTTTTCATTGGCAGCTTTGTGTTGGTTATGCTGCCCGCGGCGGGAGCGGTTAATTTTTTTCTGTGGCGGCATTTCTATGGCGCATCCTTGTGCGGCTTCTGGCTTGGGATTAATTTGATCAATGTATCCATTTTAAACCTCAGCACCGGCAATTTGTCCGAGTTGCTTTGCGATGCGGGCTATGTCTGTCTCGCGCTGGCGGCGCTGGCCGGGGTCGTTTTTTCCCGGGAATCGGCGCCTGCACAGGCGACTGCGGTTTCGCATCCGGCTTTGCCGGATTATGCCAATCCCGCCGCAGACCTTCCGGCGTTCGCTGCGCGCCAACCCCAATCCAAGCCCGCGTGGGCGTTGCCCCAATCTGGTCGCACGATTCTGGCCGTTGCCGCGCTTTTTGGCCTGTACACCCTTTACCTGCATGGCGGCGACTGGCTGGGGGCATTAATCACCCCCGGTGCTTCGAAAGACGCGTGGCCCAACGATTTTAAGGCCGCGCTCGCCCAGGCCCATGCCGAGCACAAACCCATCCTCCTCCATTTTACCGGGTCGGACTGGTGCCCCGCCTGTCAGGAGTTGGACCGGGCCGTTATAAGCACCTCGACCTTTCGCGATTACGCCGCCAAAAATCTGATTTTTGTCGAGGTGGACATGCCTCATGAAAAATTCCAGCCCGGCGCGCTCGTCAAGCAAAACAACGACTTGTGCCAGGAATTCGAGATTCAAGGCTTCCCCACCGTCATCATTCTCAACGGCACCGGGAAAAATCTCGGCGAAATGGTTGGCTATGGCGGTGAAAGCCCCAAGGCCTACATTGCCAGCATCGAAAAGTTCATCAAAGCCGACGGGGCAAAATAAAGGAATTGGAGATTATTTTTTGAGAATAGTGGAATGGTGTTATGGGTTTATCGAGTTTGAATTTTGAAAAATGCGGACATTGCTCTGCTCGGTAAAACACTGCTAACCTCCCCGCTTACTCATGACCACCTCTCACCACGGCCGCATGTTGCTCACCGGCGCTTCCGGTCTCGTCGGCCGGGCCTTGGCCACGCGCTGGCGCGCCCTGGGCGGCGAAGTCATTGAGTTGGCGCATAAACCGCGTCCCGATGCGCTGACCTGGCATCCCGAGAGCGGAGAATTGCCCGCCAAGGCCCTCGAAGGCGTGGAGGTTGTCGTTCACCTCGCCGGCGAAACCATCGGCCAGCGCTGGTCTTCTTCTTCTAAAAAACGCATCCACGACAGCCGCATTATTCCCACGCGTTTGCTCGCGGAGCGCATCGCCGCGCTGCCCGCCGCCCAGCGACCCAAGGTTTTTATCTGCGCCTCTGCCATCGGTTATTACGGCTATAAACGCACCGAAGTCGTGGACGAAACCGCTGCGCCGGGCACCGGATTTTTGATGGATGTCTGTTGTGCCTGGGAAGCGGCGGCGACCCCGGCCGCCAACGCCGGGGTGCGCACCGCCTTTGCGCGCTTCGGCGTCGTGCTGGCGCGGCAGGGTGGGGCGATTGAGCAACTCTTAAAAGTGTTCAATGCCGGCATGGCCGGCCCGGCGGGCCCGGGCACGCAGCGCATGAGTTGGATCAGTCTGGTGGATGCCATCGAGGCGCTGGTGTTTCTCATTCAACACGAAAACCTGCGTGGCCCCGTCAATATAGTGTCACCGCAAATCTGCACCAATCGCGAATTGGTCGAACTGATGGCAAGACTGTTGAACAAATCCGCCAAGACTCCCGCGCCTGCTTTCGCCCTTAAGCTGATGCTTGGCGAAATGGCCGCGGAAACAATTCTTTCCGATTTGGCCGTTAAGCCAAAAAAGTTGCAGGAGGCTGGTTTTGCCTGGCGGCAGGAGACGCTCGAAGCGGCATTGCGCCACGAACTCCTCGCGTAAGTTTTTGCCTGCATGAGCCACCCCTATTTTCTTTTGCAGCCATTGGTGTGGGCCATCATGTTTGCCTTCGGCAGTGTGATGCTCAAGCGCTCCATCGAAAGCGGCATGGGCCCGCTGCGGATCGCCTTCATGAACAACCTGTTCGTGGGCCTTATCGCCGCCCCCGGCCTGCTCACGGTGCCCAGGCCATGGACGGCGCACATGTTATTTTGGCCGTTCATCTCGAGTCTGGTTTATACCAGCGGACAGGTCTGTTTCTTTGTCGCCATGCGCGATGGCGACGTGAGCGTGCTCGGCCCGGCGATGGGGGCCAAGGTCGTCTTTGTCGCGCTGTTTACCTACCTGCTCGGTGCAGGCGTGATGCCCTGGGCCTGGTGGGTGGCGGCAATCCTTGCCGCTGGGGCGGTGTTTCTCCTCGGCATGTCGAACTGGCACGACCGCAAACGCCTCGCGCGCACCGCCCTGCAAGCCGTCATTGCCGCAGTGCTCTACGGCTTAAATGACGTCCTGGTGCAACAGCATGCCCCGGCGGTCGGCGCGCCGGGTTTTTCCGCGCTGATGTTTAGCGGCGTGGCGCTCGAAGCCTTTTGCATCATCCCCTTTTTCCGCCAGCCCTTTAGCGTGGTGCCCAAGTCCGCCTGGCCGTGGGCCATCATCGGCGGCATTATTTGCGCGGCCCAATCGGGCGGCATGGGTTACACCCTGGGCCACTATGGCGAGGCGACGGTCATCAACATTGTTTATAGCACCCGCGGGTTGTGGACCATTCTGCTGGTGTGGCTGGCCGGCTCCTGGTTTGGCAACCATGAGCGCGAAGAAGGGCAGGGCGTCATGCTGCGGCGGCTGGCCGGCGCGCTGCTTCTGCTCGGCGCGGTGGGGTTGGTGTTGTTGGACGGTTGATTTCCATTTCAATTTTCCGCCAATAAACTTAATTTTCCATTATGCGCGCCGTCATCCAACGCGTTAAAGAAGCCAGCGTGGCTGTCCAGGGCCAAATCGTCGGCGCCATTGGCCCCGGGCTGTTGGTATTCGTGGGAGTCGAAGCCGCCGACGCCGACGAAGACATCCACTGGCTGGCCAATAAACTTCCCGCCTTGCGGGTATTCGAAGACCACGAAGGCCGGATGAACCTGTCGCTGGCCGAAACTGGCGGACAGATTCTGCTCATCAGCCAGTTTACCCTCTATGGCAGCTTGCGCAAAGGCACGAGGCCTTCTTTTAAACGCGCCGCGCCCCCCGAACAGGCAAAGGATTTACTGGCCAAGTTGCACTCCGCGCTCGAAGCGGCACTTGGCCAACCGGTGCCCCAAGGTGTCTTTGG
>CAZCMU010000015.1:0-21520 GCA_964499725.1 uncultured Opitutales bacterium | reverse complement strand
TGCACTCCGCGCTCGAAGCGGCACTTGGCCAACCGGTGCCCCAAGGTGTCTTTGGTGCGATGATGGATGTCCGCTCCGCCAATGATGGGCCGGTGACTTTGATTATAGACACGAAGCAGAAAGATTTTTAAGAGGCCTTGAAGCATGCCTGCCGGAAACATTGAACACCTTTGGCATAAGCCTGCGCGCCAAGTGGCGCCGGCGTTGCTGGGTTGTCATCTGTGTGGGCGCGGTCACAACGGTTGCATCACTCGTTTCCTTATTACCGAAGCCGAGGCCTACTGCGGGCCGCTTGACCGCGCCTCCCATGCTTCGCGCGGCCTCACCCCGCGCAACCGCATTATGTTTGGCCCGCCGGGATACTGGTATGTCTATCTTTGTTATGGCATACACTGGATGCTCAACCTCGTCACCGGCCCGGGAGACTATCCCTCGGCCGTTTTATTGCGGGGAGTGGAGGGGTTGGACGGGCCAGGCAAACTCACGCGCACTTTAAAAATCACCAAGGTTTTCAACGGCCGGAAATGTTCGCGCAACACCGGCTTGTGGATCGAGGGCCCGGCGAAAATCCCTGTCGGCTGGCGGCGGCGGCGCGGGCCGCGCATCGGGGTGGATTATGCCGGGCCCCAGTGGGCGGCCAAACCCTACCGCTGGTGGTTGGAGCCACTGGTAGGCAAACACCCCACAGAAAAATAACGGTGCGGGATTGACGCTGGGCCGAAAGCGGCTTTTGTTAGGAGGCTCACCACTTTCGAACCTCAACCCGACAAACATCATGCCTTATACACTGCCCGCCTTGCCCTACGCCTACGACGCCCTCGAACCGCACATTGACGCGCGCACGATGGAAATTCACCACACCAAGCACCACCAGGCCTATATCACCAACGTGAACAAAGCCTTGGCCGACGCGGGCATCACCGCTCCGGAATGCATTTATGAATTGATTGGTGACCTGTCCAAAGTGCCTGACGCCATCCGCGGCCCAGTGCGCAACAACGGTGGCGGCCATGCCAACCATTCTTTGTTCTGGAAAGCCATCGGGCCCAAAGCGGGTGGGGCGCCTTCCGGGGCATTGGCTGAGGCCATTAACAAGACCTTTGGTAGTTTCGACGCCTTCAAGGAAACTTTTGGCAAAGCGGCCACGACCCGTTTTGGCAGTGGCTGGGCCTGGTTAATTGTGAAACCGGACAAATCGTTGGCCGTGGCCTCAACGCCGAACCAGGACAATCCGCTCATGAAGGGCGTCGCTGAAGTTTATGGCGATCCCATCCTCGGCCTTGATGTCTGGGAGCACGCCTATTATCTGAAATATCAGAATCGCCGCCCCGATTACATCACCGCGTTTTGGAGTGTGGTAAACTGGACCCAGGTTGGTACGTGGTACGACAAAGCTCTGCAATAGACCTCCGCCAAAATTCCTTTTGCGTCTGTGCAGTGCTAGGGGGTGATGCTCGGTGCCGTGGGCGTGGGTGGTTCCGTCGGATCACTACCACCACCACCACCGCCACCGCCGCCCGTACCGCCGCCATTGCCACCACTGCCGCCGCCCGTGTCACCAATTTGTTGGCTGGGCGCGGGACTTGGGTTTTTCGTGGTGGGCGTTGGCGTGGGTGTTGGCGCGGGATTGGAGCCGGGGCCCGGATCCGCCGTCTGGCCGGGGGGAGGGTTCGGGCCGACTACAGCATAAGAGGGCGGCGCAGAGGCGGGTGGCCCAAGGTTGACGTTACTTTTCGAGGCCGCCACATAATTGTCGATGGATACTTTGCCGATGAGATTGACCTTGAAAATTTCCACGGGTGGTTGATTAGGGGTCGTCGGCACCCATCGAATCAAGGCAAAGCGGAACTGCAGGTTGTTGTCGTAGTTCTGGGTGATTTTGTTGTCGTTATTGTTGCCGGCAACTTCCTGGGTAAACGTCGGCTTCGTATTCGTAAAAAAGTCCGCGGGCAGGTAGTCAACCGGCTTTATGTCGCCACTTCCACCGCCGCCCGCAGCATCAGGCGCAGGTGCGCCCTGCGCCAGCATCAGCGCTTCGGCGAGCGAGCCTTCGCTCGCGGCGAGCAAGATGGGCTGGTACCGGGAAAGGCGGGCGGTCTTGGCCGGGATGGCGCCAGTTGTCTTGTTATCTGTTTTCGTGGGCAGTTGCTTGAGGAGATAAAAGTCAAACTTGCCGCTGCCCTCCGTCTTAAACAAAAGGCCGACCTTGTTAATGTCATGATCCTTGCCCATATCCACGACAAAAATATTGTCCACTTTCACCGGTGCGGCTGACGTCGTGTCGGTCGCCGGCGCGGGTGCCGGCGTTTGCGCTGTGGTTGCGGCCGCGTTCTGGTCCGTCCCGGAGCCCAGAATCAGACTTTGCTTGGGATTGGTGCCCAGCACATTTTGAGCCTCACTGGTGTTGCCACCCAGCACGTGGGTAACCTTCGTGCCATAGGCGGCATTGGCGTAGTCGAATTCGACCAAGTCATCCGGGTTTACCGGCTTGGCATTTTTTTTCTTTTCCTCGTCGTCGCTCGCCTGGTTGGGGACCGTGGCCTTCTTGTCCTTCGTGGTTGAAATAACGCCGAGCATGGAAAGCGGACTGATGGTGCCCGGCTCAGCCATGGTAAAGACGATCATGATATAATGGGCATCAATGGCGCCCAAATTCAAGGAGACGACTTGCTTGGTATTGATGTCCGTGTGCGCATTGGCCGATTTCCACTCGGCTGGGTCGGTTTTCACCGTTTTGATCATTTCGCTCGAATTGCTATAATAAATGTCGAGCGTGCCGCGCGCGGAAAAACTGAAGAAGCCAAAAGACTGCAACGTTCTTTGCCCGCCAATGTCAATGATGACGCGGGTTTCCCCAGCCTTGAAGGGCACCTCCGTGGTGGCGTCATCCTGCATCAATTGATCATACGGCGCGGCGTCAGCCCGGTTCTGGAAAAGAATCTGTTGCAAGTCGCCATTCGGCTCTTGCATGATTAAGGTGGAGCCCGAAAACCAGCGCGCCATGTTGATTTTGACCACCGGATTGTCAGTGGAGAGAGCTTCCGGCGTGAGATTCAAGGCCACAAAACTATTGGCATTACTGGTGGCGGGGGTGACAGACGGGATGGTCGTGAAGTCGGGCGCAGCGGAATTGGCGGCGTTGGCGGGTAAAGAAACCAGCGCCAGCGCGGCCCATGCTAGGCATTGTAAGGCTAACGAATTGTGCTTAGGCTTTTTCATATTCACCCGATGAGTATGTTCAATATCGGTCATAAACGCAGTAATTCTAATGGTAAAATTGTGTAAAAAAATTAGGGGCATTTCAAAGTTGCCTTGCTTGCTTGGGGCAAAGTCCCTAAGATAGAATCATCTATATAATAGGGGTTTTAACCTATATTGCAAATGCATTTAGCAAGTCACCATAATTTCCAAAATCACCAGCAACAAGCCGTGATCATGGGCGAAGCTTGCTGGGGGATATGCTTTAAATCATGAAGCATTGCCGATCAGCATCTTGGGCATTTGCAGGGTCATTGACGAAAATCTGGGGTAAATACCTGCTTAGGTCCGGGAAAATTTTGCTGCTCGCAGTGGGCTTGGAAATGGGCTGCGACAGCCGGTTGCACGCCCAGTCGGATAGTGGCAGTGATCAGCAAAGCACTTTTCAATTTGGCCCGCTTAAAGTTGATGTCAGCAGCGTCTTCGAGGCGGAGTACAATGACAACATCAACTATTCGAATAACGACAAGCAAAGTGACATCATCCTGCGGCCGGGCCTGGTCTTCGCCGCCAATTGCCCGCTGACTGATCTCAACTCGATTTCCTTGCAGTTGGGGGTTTCCTACGAGGAGTATCTTGTTCACCGCGATTTGAGCTCGTACTCCAATTTCGCCGCCGTCTCGCCCGATTCGAAGCTGGCATTCTCGATGCGCTTCAACACTTTCACCCTCACCATCTACGATTCCTTTAATTATTCCGTACAGCCCAGCGACGCGTTCGCCATCAATCCCTCCACCTTGGCTGTCATCACCCATGTGAAGGCCTTTGGGCGATTTATGAACCAATTGGGTCTGAGCGCAAATTGGGATTTGGGCAGCGTGGTCATTTACGGCGGCCTTTACCGCTATGACGTGTTTCCGCAGCAGACGGAATTCAGTTTCCTGCGCCGGTGGCAGTACACCGCCACAGCGGGCATCCGCTACCAATTCAGTAACGGCCTTTCACTCAAGCTCGATGGCAGCTACACGTTGAACTACTACCAGCAAGCTCTCCAGAACAACAGCCTCTCCTGGTATATCGGCCCCACGTTGTCCGGGCCTCTGGGCAAGAACTGGACATTTAGCACAAGCGTTGGTTTCACCGATTACGAGATCCTCCAAACGGGCACCAACGGGGACAAGAGCCAACCCAAGGAGTATTCGGGTGAGTTGTCCCTTACCAACAAGGTTACCAAAAACATCAATCAGAGCTTCACCTTGTCGCAATCCTCCAGTTTTGGCTATACCTCCAATGTCATTACGATCGATCGCCTTTCTTACAAGGTGGACTGTGCAATTCAGCCCAAAGTAGACTTGATTCTTTCCGGCTATTGGGAGCGGGGGAAGGATTCCGGCGGTCTCGCGCCGGAAACCTACGACAAGTTTGACATTTCACCCGAGGTCGATTGGGCGTACAGCAAACGCGCCAGCTTCTATGCTTATTATGAGTTTGTTGACAAATTTTCCAATTTTAGCGATCGAAACTATACTCGTGACCGAATTGTTGTCGGCGCGCGCTATCAGTTCTAACCCCGGTGGGTCGTTGGCTAGGGTGTTTTTTGAGGTAGCCATGGGCCACTGGTGGATGTTACAGTAGTTGGCAGGATTGTTAAACCGTTACCATGAAAACCCAGCATGTTGCATTTTTCGTTTGGTTGGCGGGGACTTCGTGGGTGGGGGCGCAGATGTCCCAATCCCTCAATGCCCCGTCCATCAACCAAAGGTATGGCGCCAGCCCGTCCACTCCGCCGCAAATGTTCCAGGTTGAACCGAAGCCTGCAGGGCAGGCGAGTACCACGCAAAACGGGTCAAACAAGCCGGCAAGCGGTGATGCAGGTTCGGCCACCGCCAATCCCGCCGGACCTTCCATCCCCGGTTTGCCCGGCAATGTTCCGGCGCCGACCACACCCGTCACTCCTGCGCCCGCCAATTCATCCAATGGCAGCGTAGGGGATGTGACCAACTTTCCCATGCCGGAAACAATGGAGCAGATTGACAACCAGCGCACGTTGACCGTCCGCGACCAATTTGTCTATCAAGTCCTGGAGGATCACGACAAGCCAACCCTTCTCTTTGTTGACGAAAAAGGCGAAATTGCCCCCCAGGTGCCCTATCTACCCGAATTGCATTTGAAGGTGGAAGGGCGCACGTTGTATGAGGTGGCCAACAAGCTCAAGGAGGTGCTCCAAGACCCAAAGCAAGTGCCCAATGACCCCAACCAAGCGCCCGACGACTCCAAGACGGGTTATTATAAGCGCGCCACGGTATTGCTGGCCTTCTATAAGGGGAATGGCTCCCGGGGCCATGTCAACGTCTTTGGCGAAGTGGCCAAACCCGGCTCCGTTGATGTTCCTTCAGACAGTGTGCTCACGCTCCTTCAAGCGATTACGGCCGCGGGTGGGTTTAAAGACTCCGCTGACTGGGTGCATGTGCAGCTCACCCGGCAAAACCTCGATGACGCCAGCAAAGTCACCCAGCAGGAAGTCGACTTCGAGACGTTCTATAAAGGGGAGGGCCCGGAACCCAACGTGGTGTTGCAGCCCGGCGACGTTATCAAAATACCGTCCAAAAGTGAACGGGCCGCTGATGATATTATTATCGACGGTGAGGTGCGATCACCCGCGGTGCTGCCGCCGCCCAATGGCAAGCCAATGTACCTTTCCGAAGTCATGATTCAGGTCGGCTGGACGGATTGGTCCAATCACACGGTTCAGCTCTTTCGCTACAAAGACGGCAAAAAGACTGAGGAGGACCACAATGTCGACGATGTTTTGGTCAAGGGCAACAAAGACAAAGACATCCAGCTCCAACCAGGCGATATGGTCATCGTTAAACGCAATTGGTGGAGTTTTGGTGGCTGAGCTGAGCCACTGGTTCACCCCCTCCCCCCTATTTTTCCATGCCCACCCCAGTCACCGAATCCAACGAAGGCGGCCAGCACGTCGAGTGGTCGGAGACGTTCCATGCCTTCCTGTTCCGGGCCCGCATTTACCTGAAACGCTTTTGGTGGATTTTGATTTTCACCATTGCCGCGGGCGTGCTCGTGCAGGCCTGGAAAAAACACAACAGCGTCACCCAGTGGGTATCCAACGCGGAGATGATGGTCAGCATGGTCTCCACCGGCGCGACCAATGGCGCGGACTACAATGAGAATTTGGTGAATTTCTTTTCCACCCAAGTGCACTTGATGATGAGCGCCGAGGTGCAAAAGACGGCGCGGGAAAATGTTGGACTCCAGGACCCCCGCTATGCTTCCGCGCAGCCGCCAGTTTCACCTTCGGCGCAATTGTTGCCCAACACGAGTATTTTCCAATTGTCCGCCCAGGGCCCTGATCAGATTTACACCCAGCTCTTTTTGGAGCAATGGATGAATGCCTTCCTGGATAAAAAGAAGGACATGCGCCGGGTGGCGATTGATGATGTCAGCACCTCCATCGAAGAAGTGGCCGATACCTCAAAAAAGAAGCTGGAAAAAGCCCAGGAAGATGAAAAAGCCTTCACCGAGCAGCACGTCATCGGCACCGTCCAGGGCGAGATTGATACCGCCACCGCCAAGTTGAGCTCGCTCACCGCGCAAATTAGCCAGTTACAAGCGCAACTGCGCATTCTGGGCTGGACTCCGGATGCGAAACCCGACGCCGAGCCAGTCCCCTTGGACCAATTGTTCAGTGAGTATATTACCGGGAACTCGATTGGCCAGGTGGATATCGAGCTGGCGAGTTACAGCCTGTTGCCGCCCAATGCTGAATATGAAACCGACAAGCAAAGCCTGGAGGATTTGCAGCATCAATATGACAATTTGCTGGACGGCTTGGGGCCGCAGCACCCCAAGATGGTTGGAATTAAAAGGAAAATTGACCAGATTCAGGAAGCCCTGCAGGCCTGGCGCAAGCAGCGCGTCGCCGACTTGGAGAATCGCAAGGCCGGCTTGCTCAATGATCTGCTGCAGGCCAAGGAGGACCAAAAAACCTGGTCGAACAAGGTTTTGGATGATCAAAAACTTCAATCCCAATACAAGCTGCTGGAAGACCAGGCGAACTCCTACTACAAAATTTATGAGAGTCTGATTGAGGGCCAAATCAGTCTGGAGGAAACCAAGGAAATGGGGCAGGACATGCTGCGCATCATCCTGCATGCCACGCCGACTTATCCGCAGGGCGACGACCCGGTCAAACAAATCGGTTCCGGGGCATTCGTCGGCTTGGCTGCCGGGGTCGCCATCATCTTTCTCTTGGGCGCGCTTGATGGCCGGGTCATGTCCGTCGAAGACCTCACCCAGCGGTTTGACGAGCCCATGCTCGGCGTCATCCCGATGCAGAAGCGGGTGGGCGGGCAAGTCGAATTGCTCAAGAACAACGACCAGCGCCAGATGTTTGCCGAGTCCTGCCGCAACATCCGTTCTTCGCTGTTATATATGGACCGCCAGGGGCAGCGGCCCAACGTCATCATGCTGACCAGTTCAATGCCCTCGGAGGGCAAATCCACCTTGTCAGCCAATCTCTCCATCACACTGGGCTTTGCCTCGTCGAAGACCTTGCTGGTGGATGCCGACATGCGCCGTGGCCAGCTCCACAAACGCTTCAATATCAAAAACGATATTGGCCTGGCAGAACACATTCAGAACGGCTTGCCGCTCGAAAAGGTCATCCACCCGACCAGTTATGAGAATCTCGATTTTATCCCCTGCGGCCAATATCCCAGCAACCCCGGGGAGTTGCTCATGAGCGAGCGGTTTCGCGAATCCATCGCCACCCTGCGGCATAAATACGACTTTGTCATCTTCGACAGCCCGCCCATCCTGCTGACCGATGACGCGGCGAGCTTCGCCACGCGGGCTGATGCGGTTCTCTTTGTCGTTCGCGCTGGCTACACCCGCCTGCGCCAGGTGCGCACGTCGCTCGAAAGCTTGAACCGCCGCGGCGTGAATGTTTACGGCTTGATCGTCAACTTCATTGACCACCGTGAGCCAGGTTACTACTCCTACCGTTATTACGATTATTACTCGTACCGCCCGGGCCGGACGGAAAAGGTCTAGTCAACTCACCCGCTTGCGCGTGAAGAAGAGCCAGCCTGCGGGCACGACTTGCAGAAGCACCAGGCTCAGTGCCATCCAAGCCAGGGCATTCACGTCCGGATTGGCAAACAGCCACAGCGCCGACAACCACCATCCCGCCGCGAGGAATTTGAAGACTGGCCGCCGGTCCATCACGCTGTGGATGAAGCAGCCCACGCCCAGCAGCACCGCCGCCAGAGCTGGCAGCAGGTAGAGGCCGAACACATCGTCCGTGACCGCCACCAACGCCAGCACGCCGAAACCGGTGGCACACCCCACCCAGGTTGCGCTCACCAACCGCCCGCTCAACGGCATGTGCGGTAATTCGCGGAAAAGCCAGTAGGCGTAGCCGATGGTGATGACTCCGGAAATCATGAACGACGGCACCCACACGAACCAAAGAGTATTGATGGGGGAGTGGTAAACCTCGACCGCCCATTCAGCCAGCAGGCATTTAGCCACAATCAAACCCCAGAAAA
Source organism: uncultured Opitutales bacterium (assembly GCA_964499725.1). Taxonomy (GTDB): domain Bacteria; phylum Verrucomicrobiota; class Verrucomicrobiia; order Opitutales; family JABDGR01; genus JABDGR01. The sequence goes on along the minus strand of CAZCMU010000015.1, from coordinate 12,752 downwards.
AAAGCAGCAGGGTGCGAAAGCCCGGCACTTGGCGTGATTTCTCCAGCGCCGCTTCCATCTCGGCAACTTCCTGGGTCGAGGATGATTTTTGCATGGCCAAGCGGCGACCGGCGGCCACCGTAGCGCGCCAACCTACCCCCGAGTCCTGGAAAAGGCAATCACTGCCCCATCGTCAGGGGGTGGGCTTTTTTCCTTTCCCTGCGGGCGTTTTCCATCTTCCATGACCGCTTGCTCATGTCTGCCTCCGTCTCCGCAATTTTTCAGCAACAATTCGGCCATGCGCCCGCCGTGGTCGGTTATGCCCCGGGCCGTCTTGAATTCATCGGCAACCACGTTGACTACAACGGCGGCCAGGTCATCGGCGCCACGATTGATCGCGGAGTGCAGGTTGCCGCCAGCCGGCGGCCGGATCGTCGTATTCGCGTTTTTAGTCCAGCCTACGGTACCTTGGTTGAAGCCGGCTTGGATGGCCTGGTGCCGCTCCAGGGTTCCTCGGCGTGGGCTAACTACCCGCTGGGGGTGGCCTGGTCGTTGCAGAAGAACGGAAAACCCCTGCCCGCTGGATTCGATTTGGCCATCGCGGGTGATTTGCCGGCGGGTGCGGGTTTGTCCAGCAGCGCGGCGCTTGAACTGGCAACGGCCATGGCTCTGCGCGAATTGTTTGGGTTAAACATTGAACCGGTCAATCTGGCGCGATGGTGCCGTCAGGCGGAAAATGAATTTGTTGGCATGCCGTGCGGCATCCTCGACCAAGGCGTATCCATGTTCGGTGAGACCGGGCGGCTGGTGCTGATTGATTGCCGGACGGAGACCTTCACCACGGTGCCAGTGCCCGCTTCTGCCCGCTTTTGGATTTTTAATACCGGGGCGAAGCACGCCCTGCTCGACTCCCTCTACTCCGCCCGCCGCCGCGAATGTGAGGCCGCCCTCGCTGTGCTGAAACGCCAGCACCCTCAAGCCACTCTGCTCGCGGAGATTCCATCCAGCGACATCGAACGTTACCGCGCGGAACTGACGCCCGAACAATATGCCCGCGCCTTGCACGTCACCCGCGAAATTGAACGCGTGCGCGACACGGCCATGGCATTGGAGAAGGGCGAATTGGCGGTTGTGGGTAAACTACTCGTGGCCTCGCATCAAAGCTCACGCGAGCTGTTCCAGAACAGTTGTCCGGAACTCGATTTTTTAGTTGATCATCTCGTCAAGCTGCCCGGGGTTTACGGCGCGCGCCTGACCGGCGGCGGCTTCGGTGGCGCGGTCATGGCCTTGACCACGCCGGAATTCACCGCCGAGACTGCGCTGCCGGTGACGACCGCCTATGCCCGGCAATTTGGCCACGAGCCAGTCGTGTTCACGGCGCGCACGGGTCCCGGCGCCCGGGTGATAAAATAGTGCCGGAATAATCCTATTTCTTGGCCGGCTCCTGATAAATGGCTTTGATCGCCTCCATCGGTGTGGTGGGATTGTAGACGGCCCATTTGTCCTGGGCCAAGTCCTGGGCCAGCGCCACCGCGCGATTGTAGCGGGCTTCATCCGTTGGAGCCTCGGCCAAGTCGAACATGCTTTCGCTGAAGGCAAAGCATTTGGCAAAAAGCGCGATGCGCTTCTTTTGTTCGTCGGTTTGCGCGCTGGCGGCGGCTTGCACCAGCAGATTGTGGCATTCGGCAATCATGGCCCGGCTGGCCGGGGTGGTTGCGAACTGGTTATACCAGACGGAGATTTTTCGTTTGGGGCCATCAATATCATCCATTTGCCGCCAAAGCGCTTCGAGTTGGATGAAATACGCGTTCATCGCAGGGGCGGCGGGGCCGAACATATCATCGCAAAACTGGCTGGTGAGCTTTTCCGGATCCAGCCGCGGGTCCCACCACAGCCGCGTCATGATATAATACTTCGGACCGTCGAAACCCCAGTTGGGATAAGCCTCGGCATGCATGTAGGCGCCGGGGATGCGTGCCGCCAGTTTTTGCAAAAACTGCGACCAATAGGCCGAATAAATGCGCGGAAGGAGATAGCCCTCGCCTTCATACCACTCGTGGTTGGCGTAATAATGGGCGACGTTCAACCACTGGTCCAGAATGGGCTGCTGGCCGGCCGGCGCAGTGGTGTAGGCGGTCAGCTCGGAGAGATGCAGGTTGGTGAACACCACAATATTCTCGGCCAGGGAAAAGTTTGGCACGCCGCTGGTCGGCCCGTAGGCCAGGGCCACGAGCAATTTCCCGGGCAGCGCTTGTTTCATCCAGGCCGCCAGTTGGTTCATATAGCGCCAATAAATGTCACTGGTGGCCTCCAGGGTATAATTGCCCTTGGGATCTTTGGCCTTGAATTCAGCGATGATTTGCTGGTTGCGTTCGCTCTGGCTCCAGCGGTTGTTGTCATTGATGCTCACTGCAATGTAGGCCGCGTCCGGTGTGGATTTGAAATAGTCGGTGATGGATTGCTCGGCGGCGACGAGCGTGGCGGGCGCGGTGAAGTCAATTTGCCAGGTTTGGTCACCGGCCTCTTTCGGGACATAGCGCTGGCCATCATAGATGGGGTAGATTTCTGGGTGCGCGGCGGCGTATTTTTCCGGAGGGAAAATACTGGACAGATTATGCTGGTGTGTGCCCCCCTTGCGCCGTTGCCCGCCAATCCGCTGCAGCCAGTCGCCATCGCCCAACGGTTTGGTGTTTACCCCGGTTACGTCACCCGAGATGACAAATGGCTGGGAGAGAAAATCCCCGCCGCTGAATTCAACCGCATGGCTGGCGGGCAGGCTCGTCCACAAATCGGTCGGCAAGTAAAAGCGCACTCCGGCATAGCGGTCCAGAAACGCGACCACGCCGTAATAAGTGCCCGCGGCGGTTTTGCCCTCGATGGCAATCGTCGGGCCCAGGCGTTGGATCAGGAAGCCGTCGTCGTTCAGTGTGGTTATTCGCGGGTCGGCGGGCAGCAGCGAAGTTTCGCCCACTAAGAGGATGATTTTATCAGCCGCTTGTCCGCTCTCCCCGCCCGGCTCCAAATGTTGCAGTTCGAAGCCAGTGGCGTCTCCGCTGGCCCGGCGCAACCATTTTTGGAGCAGTTGCGCGGCGCTCTGTTCGTCCGGAGGCCCATTTTTCGCCACGACAATAATGGTCTGCTCCGGGAGCAGCGCGGTGGGATTTTTGGGGCTGGCCGGGGTCGAGCAGCCGGCGGCGACCAAGGCCAGAACCGTCCAAATACACCAAAGGCGGGACATGGCGTGGTCCGGTTTTGAAATTGGTGGCCCGAGTCGGGGTCGAACCGACACATCTTTAGAGGATACTGGATTTTGAGTCCAGCGCGTCTGCCAATTCCGCCATCGGGCCGTTGAGGGTGCAATCCGTAAACTGCAGGAACTAAAAAGTCTGTCGGGTGGGCTCCGACAAGGCAAGATTATCCCTTGGCCTTGGGCGAATTTTTCTTTTTCGCAACTGCACCCGTTTGCGCCGCGTGCCGGGCGCGCAAGCGCAAGCCTTGCAAGTGGATAAAGCCAGTGGCGTCGTCCGGGTTATAGGAGCTCTTGACGCCTTCCATCGAGGCAATGTTAGCATCGTAGAGCGACACCGGTGATTTGCGTCCAACAGTGATGATGTTGCCCTTGTAAAGCTTGAGCCGCACCGTGGCGGTGACGGTCTCCTGGCTTTTGTCAATGAGCGCCTGCAGGGCCTCACGCTCGGGGGCAAACCAGAAGCCGTAGTAAACCAGCTCGCCATATTTGGGAATGAGCGAATCCCGCAAATGCTCGAGGTCGCGGTCGAGGGTGAGGCTTTCTGCTTGCCGGTGCGCGTGCATCAGAATGGCACCGCCGGGCGTTTCATAAACGCCGCGACTCTTCATGCCGACAAACCGGTTTTCCACCAAATCCACTCGGCCAATGCCGTGTTTGCCGCCGAGGACATTGAGCGCGCGCATCACACCCGCGGGCGACAACCGTTTACCATTCACGGCTACGCAGTCGCCCCGTTCGAAATCGAGCTCGACGTATTCAGCCTTGTCAGGCGCGTCCTCCGGCGAGACGGACAGCTTGAACATGCCCTTGTTCTCAGGCGTGGTCGGGTCAAACCACGGGTCTTCGAGAATGCCGGCTTCATAGGAAATGTGCAGCAGGTTGCGATCCATCGAGTACGGCTTCTTCGCCGAAGCCTCAACGTTGATTTTGTGTTTGCGGCAATACTCAATCATCTCCGTGCGGCCCGGGAATTCCGCGCGAAACTTGGCGTCGCGCCACGGGGCAATGATGCCTAGGTCGGGCGCAAGGGACGCGAAAGTGAGCTCAAACCGGCACTGGTCGTTGCCCTTGCCCGTGGCGCCATGGGCGAGGTGTGTGCATTTTTCCCGCCGGGCGACTTCGATGTGCGCCTTCGCAATCAACGGCCGTGCGATGGAAGTGCCGAGATAATATTGGTTTTCGTACAGGGTGTTGGCGCGCATCATCGGGTAGATGAAGTCACTGGCAAACTCGTCTATGAGGTCGAGCGTGTGGTGAGCGGACGCCCCGGTGGCCTTGGCTTTGGCCGGCAGGCCGTGGAGCTCCTCCTCCTGGCCGATGTCGGCGGCGAAGGTGACGACCGGGCAGTTGTAAGTCTCCCGAAGCCATTTGAGAATGACCGAGGTGTCGAGTCCGCCGGAATAGGCGAGGGCGATTTTCATGGATGAAGAAGTTGCAGGGTGCAATTTGCCGGGTGCGGGAAAGCCGGGAATGAAGTCATTATTTCTGAACAATCCATTCCAGAATCGCCTTCTGCATATGCAGACGATTTTCTGCCTGGTCAAAGATAATGCTCCGCGGGTCGTCGAGAACTTCCTGGGTAACTTCCAGCCCTGGGTGCGCCGGCAGGCAGTGCATGAAGTATGCATCGGGTTTGGCGAGGTCGAGCAATTCGCGCGTGACCGCATAGGGCTTCAGCTTTTGCAACCGGCCGGTCTCCTCGGCTTCCTTGCCCATGGAAACCCACACGTCGGTGTACAATACATCCGCGCCTGTTGCCGCTTCCTTGGGATTGGTGGTGAAGGTAAAGTAGCCGCCGGATTTTTTCACCAGTGACTTGATTTCATCACCGGGCTCAAAGCCTGCCGGCCCGCAGAGGACAACCTCCATCCCGAAATGATTCCCACCTAGCAGCCAGGAATTGGCCACGTTACACGCGGTGTCGCCAAAGAACACGATTTTCTTTTCGGCGAGGGCACCGAGAAGGTCGCCGCCTTCATTCCAGCGCTCGGCCAGCGTCAGTGCGTCGGAATAAATCTGACACGGGTGCAGGAAATCCGACAAGGCGTTGACGATCGGGATTTGCCCGGTGTGGGCAAACTCCTCCAGCAGGCTGTGTTCGTAGCACCGGATGACGAGGCCATGCAGATAGCGCGACAGCACGCGCGCGGTGTCCGCCACGGTTTCCCCGCGGGAAATTTGCAGGTCGTCGGAATTGAGCGTCACGGGTGTGCCGCCGAGTTCGGCAACGCCGACGTGAAACGATACGCGGGTGCGCGTGCTTTTCTTAAAAAACATCAAGCCCCAGGATTGGCCGCGCAAGGCGTCCGCGCCAAAGCGCCCGCGCTGCTGCTTGAGCCGGGCGGCGTGGCTGAAGAGCTCGTCGAGCTCGTCGCGCGGGATGTCTGTCTCCTGCAGGAAGTGTTTCATGGAAGATGGGTTAAACGCCAATTCAGTTCTGGGGTTTCCAATTTAGCAACACTTTGCGCAGAATGGCAAACGCGGTGTCGAGGTCGGCAGCGCTTGCAGTCAGTGCTGGCAGGAGCCGGATGGAATTGCCCCCGGCTGGTACGACGAGCAACCCAGCTTCGCGCAGGGCGGTCACAATGGGTCCCGTATCGCAGGAAAGCTGCAAGCCAACCATAAAGCCCTGGCCGCGGATTTCAGTCAGCAAATGCGGGATTTCCACTGATAGCAGCCGCAGCTTTTGGTAAAACGCTGGAGCGAGCGCATTGACGTTCTCGATCAGCTTTTCTTGGTCCATGACTTCAAGCACGGCCAAACCCGCGGCGCAGACGAGAGGGTTGCCGCCAAAGGTGGTGCCATGTGAACCGGGCGTGAATAGCGGTGCGTATTTTTCCGCAATCCACACCGCGGCCAGCGGCACGCCCCCGCCGATGCCTTTGGCCAGACCAACGGCGTCGGGCATAACGCCGGTGTGTTCGTACGCGAGGAATTTCCCCGTGCGGCCAATACCACACTGAACCTCGTCAATCATCAGCAAGAGTTGGTGCCGATTGCACAAGGCGCGCAGGCCATGGAGGAATTCGGGCGTGGCGGCATGCACGCCGCCTTCGCCCTGAATGGTCTCGACAAAAATCGCCGCCGTCTGGGCGTCAACGAGCGCTTCGAAACTGGCGAGATTATTAAGTTCGCCAAAAGCGAAACCATCCAGCATCGGCCGAAAGCCATGCTGGATTTTTTCCTGCGGAGTGGCAGCCATGCTGCCGAAGGTCCGGCCATGAAAGGCATTTTTGGCGCAGATGACTTTGTAGCGCTTGCCTTCGAGGCCGTTTTCACATGCGCAGCCATGCAACCGTGCCAGCTTGAGCAGCGTTTCATTGGCTTCTGTGCCGGAGTTGCAAAAATACATGCGCCCGGGGCCGATGCGTTCCGCCAGTGCCTTCGCCAATTTTAGCTGTGGAGGGTTCCGGTACAAATTACTGCATTGAGTCAGCGTCGCGACCTGTTCCTGCACGCGCCTAACCCAGGTGGGGTGGCAATGCCCCAGTCCGGCCACCGCAATGCCGGCGGCAAAATCAAGATACTCCTTGCCGTTGGCATCCCACACGCGCAGATCCCGCCCGCGCACGATGGTAAGCGCTGGTTTGGCAAAATTGCCCAGCAGATAGGTGTCGTAGTCGGTCATGTCAGTGGCCATGGAAAATATTTCTTCCAAACAAGGAGGCGGAGCATTTACCCCGCCACGATTTCCGTGCCCACGCCTTTGTCGGTGAAAATTTCGAGCAGGGTGCTGTGGGCCTGGCGGCCGTCCACAAAGTGCACGCGGTGCACGCCTTCGTCGAGGGCTTTCACCGCGCTGTCAATCTTGGGCAGCATGCCGCTGGTGATGACTTTGCGCGCCTTGAGATCCGCCACTTCGCTGGCGCGCAGGGTGGAAATCAGGCTCTGTGGATTGGATGGGTCCGAAAGCAGCCCCGGCACATCGCACAAATACACCAGGCGGCGGGCCCGCAGCGCGCTGGCCACCGCACCCGCGGCGACGTCGGCATTGGTGTTAAATGGGTGGTCAAGTTCATCCACGGCGACCGGGGAAATAATCGGGGTGAAACCGTCCGACAGCGCTTTTTTGATCAGCTTGGTTTTCACGTGATTCACCTCGCCTACAAAACCGAGGTCAACGGGTTCGCCATTTTCTCCCAGTGGAAAATGTTTTTGGCAAAGGAAAATGTCGTTGCCCTTCATGCCGAGGGCATTACCGCCTTTTTGCCGGAGCAAATCGCAGATTTCCGCATTGCACGCGCCGTTGAGCGTTTGGTCCACGATGCGCATCGCTGCTTCGTCGGTCACCCGCAGGCCCTGCCGGAATTCGGGCTTCAATCCGGCCATCTCCATCGCGCGGGTGATGGCCTTGCCGCCACCATGCACCACGACGACCTGAATGCCGACTGCGGCGAGAAACGCGAGATCCGTCGCCCCGCTCAGGCGTGCCGAGGGGTCGGGGTCGTCCATGAACGCCCCGCCAAATTTAACCACAAATGTCGCGCCGCGAAACCGTTGGATATACGGCAGGGCTTCGAGCAAAACGCGAGTCTTGGTGGTGGGATCAAGCTCCGGAGTCATCGCAGGAACAGGCAAAAAACGATGTGGGCAAAGAAGTGTTGATGAGGAAAGCGGCGAAATTGGCAGACATCGCGTCCGGGTGCAAGGGCGAACAAGGCCCGGAAATTTCTGTTGCCAAAATGTTGCTTGCCATGGAAAAGGCGGCGTTGGACTTACTCGCTTTTGTTGTAGTTGACGTAGTCTTCGGTGAGGTCGCTGGCCAGCAGGCGGTATGCGCCGGGGCCCTGGTGCAGATTGAGCACCACTCGAAAGCGCGGCTGGCGCGCAATTTCCTTCCAACGGCCCAGGTTTTGGTCCTGCGCGGTGCCGTGCGCGAGTACGGGCGTGTCATCGTAAAACAAATCCAGTTTTTCCTCGTCGAGGCCGGTGCGTGCATAACCAGCCGCATCAATTAACCGGCCCCAGTTCGGGTCTTCGCCGTACCAGGATGATTTCACCAGCAGCGAATTGCCAATGGCCCGCGCGATGCGTTCCGCCGCAGCGTGGTCTTTCGCCCCGTGAATGAGAATTTCCACCACTTTGGTGATTTTTTCGCCATCACCCACAATCTTTTCCGCGAGTCCGGCGCAGATTTTTTCGACCGCTTGCGCAAACAAGTTGCGCGCTTCGGCCGATTCTTTCGCCAAGTCAACCCCGGACGCGCCGTTGGCCAGCAACAACACCGTGTCGTTGGTGCTCATATCGCCATCCACGGTGATGGCGTTGAAGGTATGTTTATTAACGGCGGAAAGTATTTCGCGTAACGTGGCCGCCGGTGCGGCGACATCGGTGCAGAGAAAGGCGAGCATGGTGGCCATGTTGGGCTGAATCATGCCGGCGCCCTTTGCCATCGCCGCGACGGTCACGGTGCGGCCTTGCCACGCAAAACGCGCGGTGCAGGTTTTCGGGCGCGTATCCGACGTCAGGATGGCTTCCGCCGCGCGGCGGCCTTCCGCCGGCGTCGTGATCAGCACTTTGGCCGCTTGTTCAATGCCGGCGAGGATGCGTGGCATCGGCATGGCGCGGCCAATCCGGCCCGTCGAGCATACGAGGAAGGAATTGTGCGATAAATGGGTGGCTTTCGCGGCGCGCTCGGCCATCGCCTTCGCGTCGCAAAGGCCTTGCTCACCGGTACAGGCGTTGGCATTGCCGCTGTTGGCGACAAAACCGTGCACCGGCGTGCCAGCATCCAATATCTCGCTGCAAACGCGCACGGGCGCAGCCTTGACATCGTTCTGGGTAAACACGCCAGCCGCCGTGCAGGGTGTTTTCGAACAAACCAGCGCGAGGTCGAGGCGCTCGGTGCCTTTCTCGCGAATATCACTCGCGACGGCCGCCACGGCAAAACCCTTGGCATCAGTGAGCCCGGCGGAGTCATCTATGAATTCGATGGCCATGGTTAGAGTAGCCCTTCCGTGACCGGCCAGCCGGCTATGAGATTGAGTATTTGCACGGCTTGGCCGCTCGCGCCTTTCAGCAGATTATCTTCAGCGGAAGTAAGCACAAAGTTGCCCGTCCGCAGATCATGCACGGCGGACAGGTCAATGCGGTTCGTTCCGGTCACCAGGGCCGTGTCGGGCGTAGTTCCGGTCGGTAGTATCTGCACGAAGGGCTGCCCGGCATAGGCTTGTTTCCAGGCAGCATAAACCGCCTCGGTATCCTTGCTCTGCGCTTTGGCCACAATGGTGGTGGCAATGCCGCGCTTCATCGGCGCGAGATGCGGATTGAATTGAATGATGACTTTCGCGCCGGCCGCGGCGGAGAGCTGCTCTTCAATTTCCGACAAGTGCCGGTGCTTGGGCAGGCCGTAGGCTTTGGCGCTCTCGGCCCGTTCACAGAAGAGATAATCCTCATCAACTTTTTTGCCAGCGCCGGACACGCCGCTGAACGAATTCACGACGATGTTGGCCGACGACACGACTCCGGCGCGCACCAACGGCACCAACGGCACGAGCACGCTGGTTGGATAACAGCCCGGGCAGGCGAGGAGGCGTTTCTTTTTCCACGCATCGTTGACCATGATTTCCGGCAGCACATAAACCGCTTCGCCGAGCAAGTCGGGTGCGGGATGCGGATGGCCGTAAAACTCCTGGTACGTCGCGGGCGAGGTGAGCCGGAAATCGGCACTGAGGTCAATGACCCGCTTGCCGGCGGCGAGCATTGGCCGCGCGTATTCGGCGGCTACGCCATGCGGCAGCGCCAGAAAATACGTATCCACCCGCGTGTCGGCGGCCAGGGCGGCGGGCTCGCTGGGCGTAAAGGCCAGTTCAGGCGGCACGGCGCCGCGCAAACGCGGCAGCACCTTGGCCACGGGCTGGCCCGCGAGCGTGCGTGACGTGACGCTCACCAGCTGGACACGCGTGTGCCGGGCGAGGAGCCGGACCAGCTCCTCACCTGAATAACCAGATGCTCCGACAATGCCGACATTCATGGGAATTAAGAAGTAAGAGGGATGAAGTAAGAAGTAAAGCGAGACTGCGCGGTCCAAAAACGCAAAAGCCCTCCGGGGGACAGGGTCGCGCCGGAGGGCTTTCGCAAAGACTCGCGAAGGAGTCTGTTTTTAGCGCTTCGAGAACTGGAAGCGCCGGCGGGCACCGGGTTGGCCGGACTTTTTGCGTTCCTTGATGCGACCGTCGCGGGTCAGCAATCCGGCTTTTTTGAGCGGGGGGCGCAATTCCGGATTGCTACTTTGCAGCGCGCGGGCGATGCCAAGCGAGATGGCGCCGGCTTGGCCGATGCCGCCACCACCCGAAACTTTGACTTCGACGTCAAATGAACTGGCCAGGCTCACCGTGGTCAGTGGAGCGGTCGCCATTTTGATGAAGCGTTCGACCTTCAAATACACGGCTATGTCCCGGTTGTTCACGGTGACTTTGCCGGAACCGGGAAATATGCGGACGCGGGCCGTGGCGCTTTTGCGCCGGCCGGTGCCAATAAAAATGTTGTCGGTTTTCATGATCATCGAAAAAGGAGCGGGGATTAAAACGCCAGCGGCTTGGGCTGCTGGGCCTCGTGCGGATGCTGCGCGCCGGGATAGACCTTGAGCTTCGTCAGCATTTTGTCGGCGATGCGGCTTTCCGGCAGCATGCCTTTGACAGCGTTCATAATCAAAAATTCCGGCCGGTGCTGGCGAAAATGGGCCACGTTGCGGCGGCGTTCCCGGCCCACCCAGCCGGTGAAGAACATGTACTGCTTGTTCGTCTCCTTTTTGCCGGTGACCTTGACCTTGGCGGCATTGAGGACGATGACAAAGTCGCCCGTATCCACGTTGGGCGTGTAAATGGCCTTATGCTTGCCGCGCAAAACTTGGGCAATTTGGGAGGCGAGACGACCGAGGACTTTGCCGTCGGCGTCAACTACGTGCCACTGGGCATACGCCCCGGGCTTGGCTAAAGTGGTTTTCATGTTGCGGGAAAAGGAAGGAAAATAGACTGTCCAGCCCGGGTGTCAAAGGCTAATTTCGCCCTCCCGGGGCCATCGTTGGCCTTAAAACCCCGCGCCCGTCCTGATTCCAAGACGGGCGCGCAGTGGGACCGGGGCGGCTGCCCCGGAATGAGCGTTTACTTGCGGAATTTCAAACCGACGCCAAACCAAGCGGTCTTTTCGGTGCCGCCGAGTTGCGGGTTCCCGCCAATGGAGGCCGGACCGCCAGTTTTACCGTCAGTATTGCCGGCAAAATTGGCGCTACCAAACAAATAGCAGTACGGGCTGAGCATGTAATTCAGGTCAAAGCTGGCCCCGTAATAAAGGTAACCATTCCGCCAGTTGGCGGTGCCGGCAGCGAGTTGGTCGCCAAATTCGCGTTCGGCTTCATACCAGCCGCCATAAATGCGCGGTTGTAGCGAAACGCCGGTGAAGCCCAAAACTTTGGTCAAATCCCACGTATATCGGGCGGAGACCTCCACCACATTCGAATTTTTATTAAAGTCGTGGTAGTAATAAACCGCCGGGTTGACGTTCGCATTCGTTGGCAGGATGGAGGCCGTATTGTAAATGAACCCGATGTAGGCTTCGTCCGACCGATCCAGCGGCAATCCTGTCGCACTCGGCACCGAGGAGCCGCCCGCTTCCGGATACCAATAGTAGGTGTCGCCCACGTCCACGGCGAGGTTGACGGGCAGGTTGTAATAAACCCCGGCGTAAAGGTCGATTTCATCCTTTTGGAACTGGGCCGCACCGACGCCGGAGCGGCGGCTGACGGGTTCATTGGCCCAGGACCCAATGTAAAAATTGCTGTTCGCATTCAGTTGCATCCCGACTTCGGCTTTGGGCTGGAGGGACGAATCGGCGATTTTCTTGCCGCGAAAAACATATTGCGATTCGTAAGCGATGGCGCCAGTGCCGGTCAAATCGCCCATCGGGGTTTGGGCCTGCGCCGCAGTGGCAAAAATGCCGGCCAGGGACAGGGCCAACAAGGTGTTTTTCAGCAGAGTGGTGTGCATGGGCAATCGGTGTTGGGTATGGACGTGACGCGATTTTCCGAGAGCGGAAAAGTGCCGGGGGCAGCGTCTGGTTGAGAAGAACATCGGCATTTAGGCGGCGGAGGCAAGGTTTTTTTCGCAATCGTCACTTGACCATCCGGCGATGATGCCTGTTATCCGACATTAAACAGTCAATCGCCGTTTAAGTTGTAAAAATCTCCCGGTGCAAATATTCAGGCGGCCTCGTGAAGTCCGCCAAACAAAAGGCCGGTTGCCCCGTGAGGGACAACCGGCCTTGAAGGCGATCCTGAGTCCGCCATTGCCGAAGCAGTGCGAAACTCAGGGGCCGAGGGTGGTTACATGTTGAACTTCACGCCCAAGCCAACCCAGAAACTATTCGAGTTGGAGGCCGGAGCCTGCGCGTTACCGCCGCCAAAACCGCCGACCGTTCCGTCGCTGTTGCCGGAATAGTGTCCAGCCGCGAAGAAGGTGGTGGAGGTGTTCAGCTTATAGTCCAGCTCAACGTTGATCTGCCAATAGATGTAGGCATTCTTCCACTG
>CAZCMU010000014.1:0-26845 GCA_964499725.1 uncultured Opitutales bacterium | reverse complement strand
TACCCCGTTTTGTTGTTCTCATCCTGCTGCTGGCCCTTACTGTCGACGCCGCACGAGCCGATGTCACGCTGCCGAAAATCCTCGGCGACAACATGGTGCTGCAACGCGCCAAGCCCGTCTATATCTGGGGTCTGGCTGCGGCCGGTGATGAGGTGAGCGTCAAATTCGCCGGCCAGGAAAAGCACGCGCAGCCGGATGCCACCGGCCACTGGCAAGTCACCCTTGATCCGTTGACGGCGTCTGCCACGCCGCAGGAGATGACCATCACCGCCACCAACGCCGCTCAGCCTGCAAGCAATGGCATAACAACCTTGAAGAATATTCTCGTCGGCGAGGTGTGGTTCTGCGGCGGACAGTCGAACATGGAATATTCAGTCAATGCACCCTCCAGCAGTGCGCCGTCCGCGCTGCCGACAGACCCGGCCCTGGCGCAAGAGTTGCAAACGGAAACCTACCCGCAAATCCGGTTGTTCCGCGTCCAGAAGCAAACCCGCCAGCCGGAAATCGTCACGGACGGCTGGACGGATTGTGGCGGTGATCCATTGAAGGGTTTTTCCGCGATTGGCTTTTTCTTTGCCCGCAATCTTCAGCGCGCGCTCAACGTGCCGGTGGGGATTGTCGGCTCGTACTGGGGCGGTTCGCGGCTGGAACAGTGGATTCCTCAAGAGGCCTTCACGCGCCTGCCGCAGTTTGCCAGCGAAGCCGCCGCCTCGCCCTACCGCGTGGATGGACGGGCGGTCGGCGACTACTATAAGAGCATGATTGTCGGCCTCGCTCCGTTCACCCTGCGCGGGATGCTCTGGTACCAGGGCGAGTCCAACATCATCGCCTCCAATGACGGTGTGCGTTATGCGGACAAAATGCAGGCGCTGGTCGAGTTCTGGCGCTTGTTGTGGAAAGACCAAGGCTTGCCCTTTTATCAGGTGCAGATTGCGCCTTACCTGTATACGGGTCGCAAAGACATGCAGGTGGACAAATCTACGCCACTGCCCCACGGCGCGGACGAACTGCCGAAACTCTGGGAAGCGCAAATGCTCGCCACGCGCCTCAGTCAGGTCGAGGTGGTGCCCACGACCGACCTCGACTCAAATTTTTCCAATATTCATCCAGCCGGCAAGCGAACCGTCGGGCAACGCCTGGCCAATCTCGCACTCACCAAAGTTTACGGCCAATCTGCGTCGTCCTGGCAGGGACCGCTGTTTGACAAACTAGAGGTTAAAGGCGGCCAAGTCGTGGTTCACTTCTCGAATACCGGCGGCAAGCTGACTACACGCGATGGCCAGCCGCCCGCGTTGTTCGAAATCGCCGGCGCCGACGGCGTCTTCCACTCCGCGACAGCCGTTCTCTCCGGCAACGCGGTGACACTCACCAGCCCGGAGGTCTCCGCACCCGTCGCCGCGCGTATGGGATGGAGCGAAACTGCGCAACCCAACCTAGTTAATTCCGACGGTCTGCCTGCCTACCCCTTCCGCACCAACGGACCGGACTGGAAACCGACTCCCTAAATTCCAAATATAACCCCAGCTATTCAGTATTGCGTTCTCGATGTTGACTGTCGAACCGCTTGCTGGATGCCCAAAAGAGGATTCCCATGACTACCCGAATTGTCTATTGCCTATTCCTTGCCATGGCCACCATGACTGCCACCACCGCCCGCGCCGTTGACCGTCCTCCGTTTTACAAAGTATTCCAGTTCCCGCCGGACCAAATTCCGCGCATTGACGGCGACCCGAGCGACTGGGCCATCGTTCCCGACGACTATGTGATTGGCATGGATCAGCTCAGCGACGACTCCCATGTTTACCCGCGGCCGGATCCGACGAAACTCGACGTGAAAATCCGCATCGGCTGGGTCAAGGGCCTTAACCGCCTGTATTTTCTCTACGAAGCCTACAAAGATTATTGGGATTTTTCCCTGCCCAATCTGCACAATGACATCTTTGAACTCGTGGTGAACGGGAACCATGCGGGCGGCCCGTTTATTGCGCGCTTCCGCCCGGACCAAAGCGTCAACGAGTGGGACGCTTTTTTTGCCATGCAAGGCGCGCAGGCGCAAAATTACCATATTTTTACCCCGGCGAAGGACAAGGACTGGTGCATGGCCTGGGGGCCGCAGCAATGGCTGAAGGAACTGCCCTACGCCAACCACGCTACACAATATAATTTCCAACCCGGCGAGGGCGGCAAACTCGTGCTGGAATTCTACATTACGCCGTTCGACAAAGCCTTGGCCGACGACCCGGCCCATTCCACTGAATCGCAACTCACGGAAAATAAAATCATTGGCCTAGCCTGGGCGATCATGGACTACCGCGGCCCGCAAAGCGAGCGGCACGCGTTCTGGAACCTCTCTTCCCAACACACGATGTACGGCAACGCGGACTATTTGCTGCCGTTCAAGCTGATGCCGCTCGAACCAAAGTTTATCAAGCCCTTCGAGGCTCACTGGACTTTCCACGTCATGGACATGGCCAAGCGTCTCGTCGCCTTCCAGGACCAATCCACCGGCCAGGTGACCTCCTGGCATTGGGACTTCGGCGATAAGACGACCTCGGATGAACAAAACCCGCAACATACCTATACCGCTCCCGGCAACTACATCGTGATTCTCGACATAACCGGCCCGGCGGGCAAATCCCGTTTCTCCCGCGTGTGGGACGTGACGCTGAAGTAAACATTCAACGTCCAACACTCAACATCCAATGAAACTGCCTTTTGTTTGCGTTCGGAAATTAATGCTTTGTTCGTGGTTGAGTGTTGGAGGTTGGATGTTCGGGGTTGGAAGTTCAATGTTCGGCGCTGACACCCCCATTGACCGCCACGCGCTGGTCACGCGGCACAATCCGGTGCTCCATGCGCTTGACCCGTCGTCGCCGCTCTCCGTTGGCAATGGAGAATTTTGCTTCACCGCCGACATCACCGGCCTGCAAACTTTTCCCGAAGCGTATGATGCCCCTGCCGCCACCCCGCTTTGCACCATGTCCGACTGGGGCTGGCACAGTTTTCCGAATCCGCAGGGATTCTCGATGGACACCTTCGCGTATAAAAATTACGCCGCCCACGGCCGCCCAGTCGGTTATGCGGACCAACTGAAGAACGATCCCTCCACCGACTACCTGCGCGAAAACCCGCACAAATTCAATCTCGGGCAAATCGGCTTTGTGCTGACCAAAGCCGATGGCACGCTCGCTACCACCGCCGACCTCACCGACATCGAGCAAACGCTTGACCTCTGGAACGGCACACTCAACAGCCATTTCAAATTGGAGGGCCAGACGGTGGATGTGCAAACGGTGTGCAATCCGAACGTTGATGGTGTTGCCGTACATGTCGAGTCACCCTTAGTCGGATTGGGACGTATCGCCGTTCAAATACATCTACCTTATCCCTCCGCCGGTAAAGACGGCTCGGACTGGACCAAACCCGAAGCGCTTACCAGTAAACTTACGCCACAGGGCACCGAGGAAAGTGGATGGATTACAAATAAAGCGGACAATTCCGTGGTTAGCATTTTGGCCTTAGCCCCAAAGGGCAGCGCCTTCACTGCAAATGATGCATGGCATACTTATATAATACGACCTGGCATTAACTCAAAAAGCCTGGACGTTGCTTGCTATTTTTTCGAAGGGGAAAATATAAATTTCCGGGTTTTCCCTCCTGAATTTAACGGTGTCGAAGATTTAGCCCAAACCTATTGGAACCAATTCTGGAGCACTGGCGGGGCAATCGATTTATCCCAAAGCAAAGACCCGCGCTGGAAGGAACTCGAACGGCGCATCGTGCTTTCGGAATACCTGACTGCCATCCAGTCCGCCGGGAAAAATCCTCCCGCCGAGACCGGTCTGACCCTCAACAGTTGGTATGGCCGGTTTCATACGGAAATGTACTGGTGGCACGACGCCCATTTTGCGCTCTGGGGCCACGAGTCGCTGTTGGAAAACAGCCTGGACTTTTACCAGCGGGCGCTGCCCCAGGCGGTGGCCAACGCCAAGCGCCAGGGTTATGATGGTGCGCGCTGGCCCAAAATGTCCGACCCCAGCGGCGCGGACTCTCCTTCGTCCGTCGGCGCCTTCCTCATCTGGGAACAACCGCACCCCATTTATCTGGCCGAACTCGACTACCGGGCGCATCCCGACCAGGCGACGCTCGAAAAGTTTAAAGACGTAATTTTTGCCACAGCCGACTTTATGGCCTCCTACGCGTTTTGGGACGCACCGACCCAGCGCTACGTCCTTGGCCCGCCATTGCAAGCGGCGCAGGAACGTTTCGATAAGGCGACCATGTTCAACCCGACCTATGAGCTGACGTACTGGCGCTGGGGCCTGGAGACTGCCCAGCAATGGCGCGTGCGCCTCGGCCTGCCCCGCGAGGAAAAGTGGGACAAGGTTTTGAACAACCTGTCCAAGCCGTCGGTCTCTGACGGCAAATATCTCTTTACCGAAGCCACGCCCGACTCCTACACCAATTCAAAATGGAATGACGACCATCCGGCGGTCATCAACGCCCTCGGCGTGCTGCCCGGCCCGGGGATTGACGTGGCCACCATGCGCAACACCTTTGACTGGATATGGCAGAACTGGAACTGGGCCTCGACTTGGGGCTGGGACTACCCCGCCCTGGCCATGTGCGCCGCGCGGATTGGCGAACCCGAGCGCGCGATTGATGCGCTGCTGATTGACACACCCAAAAACCACTTCGCCATCAACGGCCACAATTTCGGTCGCGCGCCGGATTTGCCCGTCTACCTGCCTAGCAACGGCGGATTATTGACCGCCGTGGCCATGATGGCTGCCGGCTGGGACGGCGCGCCCAAACGCAACGCCCCCGGCTTCCCCGACAACGGTCAATGGGTCGTCCGCTGGGAAAATTTAAAGGGCCTGCCCTAAACCTGGTCGAGGGATTCGACGGCGAAATCCATTACTTGGACGATTTTGCTTTGGGCGCACCAGGCTTCTTTGGTGTGGCTGTTTTTTTAGCCAATGGCTTTTCCTTCATCGGTATGGACTTCACCTCCATCGGAGGTAATTTTTCAACCGCTTTAACAGGTTTGGCTGCCTCCGCCGGTTTCTCCCATTTAAAAATCACCGTGGACAATCCCGGCACCACCAGCGGGGCGGAATATTCCCGCTCGTCCCAATGTTTGACCTCGGCCGTGATGGCGCCAAGGTTGCCCGCGCCGGAACCGCCGTAAAACGCGGAATCCGTATTCAACACCTCACGCCAGACGCCGAGCCGCGGCAGGCCCATGCGGTAGTTGCGCGTCACCGGGGTAAAGTTGCACACCACGGCGTAGATCGGGTCGCCATCCGGCCCCAAACGCAAAAACGTGATGATGCTCACGTCGCCGTCATGACAATTAATCCACTCAAAGCCGCGCGGGTCGAGGTCCAGCTCCGCCAATCGCGGCTCGTTTTGATAAAGCTTGTTCAAGTCGCGCACGGCCAATCGCGTGCCCTCGTGGTCCAAGTATTGCAACAGGTGCCATTCGAGCGAGCCGTCGTATCGCCATTCGGCGGACTGCCCCCATTCCTGTCCCATGAACAGGCACTTCTTCCCGGGCCACAACCACATCAGCCCGTACAGCGCGCGCAGCGTCCGCGCCTTGTCCGTCATCGAACCCGAACCCATTTTCAAAATCAGCGCGCCTTTGCCATGCACCACCTCGTCGTGCGAAAACACGGAAATAAATTTCTCCGTGTACTGGTACAGCATGGGGAACGTGAGCTGGTTGTGGTGGAACCGCCGGTGGATGGGGTCTTTTTGAAAATACTCCAGCGTGTCATGCATCCAGCCCATGTTCCATTTGAAGTCAAAGCTCAGGCCGCCTTCGCGCGACGGCTTCGAGACGCCGCCAAACGCTGTGGACTCTTCCGCAATCATCAACGCCCCGGGATAATAATGATGCACGAGGTCGTTCGTTTTGCGCAGAAATTCAATCGCCTCGATATTTTCGCGACCACCGTATTGATTCGGAACCCACTCGCCCTCTTTGCGCGAATAATCGAGGTAGAGCATGGACGCCACGGCGTCCACCCGCAGGCCGTCAATGTGGTAGCGGTCCATCCACGCCAACGCGCTGCCGGTGAGGAATCCGCGCACCTCGTGCCGCCCGTAATTGAAAATCAGCGTGCCCCAGTCCTGGTGCGCGCCCTGGCGCGGGTCAGCGTGCTCATAGAGGTGCGTACCGTCGAACTCCGCGAGTGCAAATGCATCGCGCGGGAAATGCGCCGGCACCCAGTCCATAATGACGCCCAAACCAAGTTGGTGAAAGGCATCCACCATCGCCATGAAATCCTGCGGTCGGCCGTAGCGGTGCGTCGGCGCAAAGAATCCCGTGCCCTGATAGCCCCACGAGCCCTCGAAAGGATATTCCGCCAGCGGCATGAATTCGATGTGGGTGAAGCCCATCTCCTTGGCGTACGCGCCCAGCTCCGCCGCCGTCTCGCGGTAATTGTACGGCCGGTGCCCGTCGTGCCAATGGCGCTTCCACGAGCCCAGGTGCGCTTCATAAACGGACATGGGCGCTTTGTCCCAATTCGTTTTTGCGCGATGCTCCAGCCACGCCGCGTCGCTCCACTGGTAATCGCTGATGTCCCACACGATGGCGGCGTTGTGCGGCGGCGGCTCAAAAAACATCCCGTACGGATCGGTCTTGAGCACGAGGTGCCCGCCGCCGGTGAAAATCTCGAATTTGTATTTCGTGCCGATTTCGAGGCCGGGAATGAAAACTTCCCAGACGCCGGACGCCCCCAGCGAGCGCATCGGGTGGTAGCGGCCATCCCAGCGATTAAAATCGCCCACTATGGACACGCGCTTTGCGCCGGGCGCCCACACCGCGAACGATACGCCCTTGACGCCATAATGCTCACGCAGGTGAGCGCCGAATTTACGATATAAGAAGTGGTCGTTGCCTTCGTTGAACAAATACAAGTCCTGCTCGGACAGCGTGGGCAGAAAACCGTATGGGTCGTAAAACTGGCGAATCTCCCCATTGCCGCGCGCCACGCGCAGCCGATAGGGGAAGACTTCTTTGCGACCTTCGATGAATCCCTCAAAAAAGCCCGCCGGGTGGATGCACTTGAGCGGGTAGCGCCGCTCCGGCTCCGAGGTTAAGTCCACCACTTCGCACGAACGCACGTTTTCCAAAAACGCCCGCGCCACCAAGCCCGGCTTGCCCTGCACCGTCACCGGATGGAGTCCGAGCACGGCATGCGGTTGCGCATGCAATGCGCCGACAATCGAGGCCAAATCAGTTTCGCGGACAATCACGGGGGGGGTGGAATCAGGAGACAGGAGACAGAAGGCAGGGGCAACACATTTTTGCCTTACGATGCTCGTTCTGCCCTGTTCCAGCTAGCGGCCCATCCTGCTCCCCATCTGCGCATAAAGCTCCCGACCCAAGCGGGTATTCTCGACCAAATCGTCCGCCAGCTTTACCCGGCCCGGCTCGAAAATCGTCGCCGTGGCTGAGCCACCGAAGGCAAAAAAACCTTTTTCGTCGCCGCGCTTGATGGGCTGGCCTGGCGTAAAGGTCTCATGGATGCTGCCAACGTTGGTCGCGCCAATTTCCAGCAACAGCACCCGGCCCAATCGCGGTGCCTCCAAAATCGTGACCATGCGCTTGTTTTCCCAAAGATAGGCGAGATTGCGCCGCAATGCGATGGGGTTCACGCTCCAGAGTGAGCCGTTTATTAATCGTGGCGCGCCGGCGGTGCCGTCCGTGGGAAAATGAAACCGGTGGTAATCCACCGGGCAGAGCCGCGAGAGCACCAGCGTCCCGCGCGCATACGTCCGCGCCAGTTCTGCATCCCCCAGCAACGCCGCCATGTCCCACTTTTGCCCTTTCACAAACACGCCTTCTGCCTGCGACGCATCCGGAAAGCCGAGATGCCGCCCATCCGCGCCAAACACCACCGCGTTCGGGTCGGGGTCAAGCGGCCGCGCGCCGGGCTTCAACTTGCGCACAAAGAAATCATTGAAGCTCGTAAAACTTTCCGGCGGCTGGGCGAACTCAGACACGTCCACACCAAATTTCTCGATGAACAGCGGGATTTTTTCACGCGTCGCCGGCGAACTCATCCAAGCGCCATACCAGCGCCCCAACCACGCCCGCCGCGCAAAGGCCCAGTTCGTCAGCCGCCCCAGCGGGTTTTCATACGCCCAGCGCAGCGCCGCTTCGCCGTAAATCTCCTCCCGCTCCACCCGGTCGGTATGCCGGTTGTAGTACTCGACGGGTGTGCCCGGGGCTGGTTGTTCCGACATGGCACCAGCGAACCGCAGTTGGGGTCATTCCTCAAGCGCGAATCACGGCAGCGAATTCCTGTCCTTCGTTTGGAACTTGCCATTCGCGAACCGTTTTTTTGCAATCAGTTCCCCATGCGCATACAAATCATTGTCTATGATGGTTTCGACGAACTTGACGCCATCGCCCCCTATGAGGTGCTGCGCAGTGCCGCCGCGCACAAAAAGGACTGGAAAATCGAACTCGTGGCGCTCGAAGGCCCACGTGAAATCCGGTGCAACCACGGGCTGCGCCTGCGCGCCCAAGGCAAACTCGGGCCGCTCAAGGGCAAAAAACGCCCAGATCTCGTCATCGTCCCTGGCGGAGGCTGGATTGACCGCAACCGCCAGGGTGCCCGCGCCGAAGTGGCAAAGGGAAAACTCCCGGCTGCCATCCTACAGCTGCACCGCGCCGGTGCCGTAGTCACCTCCGTCTGTACCGGCGCGATGATCATCGCCGCGACCGGGCTCTTGCGCGGTCGCCCGGCCATTACCCACCACGGAGCCATTAAAGACCTGCGCACCGCGGGCGCGAAAGTCGTTCGCCGCCGCGTAGTGGACGACGGCGACATCGTCACCGCCGGCGGCGTCACGTCAGGACTCGACCTCGCTTTGCATCTGGTGGAGCGCTTTGGCGGCGCGAAGCTCAAATGTGAAATCGAAAAAGCGATGGAATATGAGCAAAGAAAATAATTCCTCTTTGCGCTCTTCGCCTCTCGGCGGTGAAAAGTCCGCTTACTGGAAATACCAGTTGCCGTTCTGCTGCACGAACGTGATGTCCTTGAACTGGCCAATGGGTGCACTGAGATGATAAACCGCCTGGGTGCCATCCTCGTTCACTTCCGGATCCTGGCCCTGCACGGACTGGAGGGCTTGGAGCAAATCCGTCATGTCCTGCTCAATCGTCGGTATCGCCGCGCGGATTTGCGCGGTGACGGTTTCGGGATCCGCCCCTTGGCCCGCGTCAATCATACCCTGATACTCGTTCGGCGGCATGATGGTCTTCACCAAGCCAACCAAGTCGCGGGCCTTGAGCAACGTGATGGTCTGTGCGACACACGACTTTAAATCCGCCTGCGGTTGCAGCTCGTTGGCGACAGGCCCGGAGGCCGACGGCACCGACGACACCGGTGCCGGAGCTACCACCGGTGCTTCCACTCGAACGACCGGCGTGGAGGCCTTCTCAGGCAGCTTAATTGACGTCAAAGCCAGGGCTGGGAGCGACGCCGGTATTTTGGCCTCCGCCGGTGATTTTACGGGGTCTTCGGTCCTCGATTGGCTCAAATACCAACCCAAGCCACCCGCCAAAACGCAGCCGAGTAGAAGCACCGCGACCAGACGGGTTTTCATAAACAAGCGAATTTACCCTCCTGCCAAAAATTGGCGAGGAATATATCGTTCAAAAGATGGTAGCTAAATGGCCGTCATTTTTACACTTATTTTATCTCGAACCCACGCGCGTTTTGCCGCACAATGCTCCCCGAGGAACAATTATGAAAATTCCCCACTTTGTTCTTTTTTCCGGAGGCTTGCTGGCGGGCTGTCTTTCCGCCGTCGCCGCCGAGCAAACCTTGTCCCCGGCTTCGGCGGCCACGACTGCGGCAGCCCCAGCCATTCCCACCGGCACGCCGTCCACCTTCGGCATAATCCAAGCCTTTATCGTGCAGGGCGATGTCCAGTTGATTGACAAAGATGGCAATGCAATGCCGCTCACCCGCGGCCACTCTTTCACCGGGGAAGGCAGCACCGTCAAAGTCGGCGCCAATGGCCAGGCGCTGTTGGTTTTTTCCAACGGCGCGACCATCAAGGCGCTCGCGAACTGCACGGTGAAAATTTCGCTGTTCCGCCAGGCGCCCTTTGACGAACAAGCGCAGGGCACTTTCCTGCGCCTTTCGGCTGACCCCAGCCGCTCCAACATCATCCTCGATCTTATCTCCGGAACTTTTCAAGGCGAAGTGAAGAAAATAAACAAGGCCGCCGGCTCAACTTTTATCGTCAACACGCCCCAAGGCTCGGCTGATATTCAGGGCTCGATGAATCTCTCGATTCCGAGTGGAGCGACGCAATTCACCCCGGCCAAAGTTGTAACTAGCGCCCCAGCACCTTGAACACATACGGCACCGGGCCGGGCGGACCGGGATGTTCTTCCAAAACGCGGGTGAAGCCGGCGCGCGTAAAAGTTTCCCACGGCAAAAACGTGTCGCCATCGAAGTCGGCATGGATTTCCGTCAAATAAATCCGGTCGGCATCCGGCAGCGCGTCGCGGTAAATCTCCGGGCCGCCACCTACCCAGATGGGTCCCGGATGAACTGAGGCCTGCGCGAGGGCCAAGCCTTCCGGCCAGCCATGCGCCACTTTTGCGCCCGGCGGAGGAACGTAGGCCGGATTGCGGCTGAGCACAATCACCTCCCGCTCCGGCAACGGCAGCCCGTGGTGGTCCTGGCACTTGCGTCCGTGAACGAGGATGCCGCCGCGGGTTTTGTCCAAAAAATACTGCCATTCCTGCGGCAGCTTCCACGGCAGGTTGCCGGCGCGGCCAATGGCGCCGTTGTGCGCAACGGCGAGGATGAGGTGGACGGGCTTGGGCACGGGAACGCCCAACTTTCAACGTTCAACGCCCAACGCTCAAGCCCGAAGATTATGACTCATCAAACCAGCAAACCTTCCCAATCTTTGCTAACTTGGGCGTTCAGTATTCAACGTTGGATGTTCAGCCTTGCTCTTAGTTCTTCCCGTGACACGCGCAGCCTTCGGGGTACACGGCGTCCAGCACGCCCCACAAACCGGTGAGGATGCGTTCCGCGCCGGCCAGAATTTCCTCGTGGTTGAGGTTATCCGACTCTTGCGCCAGCCAGTCGCGCCAGGCCTGGCGGTGGCGCAGGTCAGCTTCCTGGTGAACTTCAAAATAAGCCAGCCCCTCGGGCGTGGTAATACCGTAAAACTTGCGCAATCCGGCGATTTTCTCGGCGGAAATTTCCGGCACCTGGGCTTCGTAAACATAAAACGCGGCCACGGCCTGCGCGAGCGGGCCTTTTTCAGAAACTTCGCGGAAATCCCCCAGCAACTTCGCCACACCGGGCAATGGCTGGGCGGTGTCGAGCCGCTCGTTCGTCGTGCCCACGCTCAGGGCAAACTGGCGCCATAATTGCGGATGCGGCGCGGTCGGGTCCAGTTCTTCGGCCACATTTTCGGCGACCAGGTTTTCCAACTGCCCGTCACACCGGGCGGCCAGGCGCAGCAAGTTGCGCGGGAAAGCCTTCACGTGCTGGTAGTACTGCTCGGCATAAAGCGCGAGGGTCTCGCGCGAAAGCGTGCCTTCCGACCAGGCCTGGTAGAAGGGATGCTTGAGCAGATGGTGCTGCTCAACAAGTTGGTCGAGGGCGGTAACAAGCGTGGGATTTTCTTGGGTCATGGCAATGAGCGTTAAACGTCACTTACATTTCACGCGCCCCGGCGCGAGGCAAGAAAAACATATTCACAATTCCAGGGGCGGTGTTGTGACAAAACGCCCCCCACCCGCCCAATTTTGGGGTGGCCAGCCAGCCGGGGAATCGCCTTGCTGGTTGGCCATGCCCCCCCGCTATAAAGCCTCGGATCTCGTCAAGTTCGCCCAAACTCTTCTCCAACAAGGCGGTTTGGCCCCGATACCTGCGCGCGACACGGCGGAAATCTTGGTCGAAGGCGATTTACTGGGGAAAACCACCCATGGGCTTCACCTCCTCGCGGTGTATTTGCAGAGCTTGGAGGACGGGAAGATGACTACCACCGGCCG
Source organism: uncultured Opitutales bacterium (assembly GCA_964499725.1). GTDB lineage: Bacteria > Verrucomicrobiota > Verrucomicrobiia > Opitutales > JABDGR01 > JABDGR01. Next base: position 14,793 of record CAZCMU010000014.1, on the reverse strand, counting down.
GCCCAAAGTCTTAAAAAAATCCGCCACCACCCTCCTGCTCGATGCAAATTATCTGCCGGGGCCATGGATGCTTCGCCAGGCCATTCACTGGGCGCAAGTTCAGGCGCGTAAACACGGCTCTGCTCAGGTAGCCATCCGCCGGAGTCACCATCTCGCGGCACTGGCCGCCTATTTGCCGGCCGTAACCAAACAGGGGCAAATAATTTTGCTGATGTGCTCCGACCCGGCCAATGCAACGGTGGCCGCACCCGGTGGAGTTGAGGGCGTGTGCTCGCCAAACCCCATCGCGATGGGCATCCCAACCCGGGGAGAGCCCATCCTCGTGGACACCACCGCGAGCAGCGCGTCCAACGGACAGATGATCCGTCTGCATGGACAAAAGCGCAAGTTTCCCTCGGCTTGCCTGCAAACCGCCCGCGGCCAAGCTACCAACGACCCAGCGGTGATGTTTGCCAAACCGCCGGGCACGATTCTTCCACTCGGCGGCTTGGAACTTGGGTACAAGGGCTTTGCGTACTCCATCATGGTGGAGGCGCTGACCAGCGGGCTAAGTGGCTACGGCCGCGCGGATCGGCCACGCCGCTGGGGCGCGACAGTTTTTGTGCAGATTATTGACCCGAAATTTTTTGGCGGACTGGCCAAATTCCGTCGTGAAACCGGATTTTTTGCCGAAACTTGCCGCAAATCCACCCGGCGAACCGCCAAAGCTGCCGTCCGCTTGCCGGGCGAAAAGTCTTTGGCCCGTCGCCGCGAGCAACTGGCGCGCGGGGTGGCGCTGTATCCCTCCATCCGACCTGCCCTGAAACCGTGGGCGGAAAAACTGCGGGTGAAGTTCCCGCAGGCGGTTGGACATTAGGCCGGCTTTATTTGCGTTGGACAACCCCCGCCGGTGCCCCAAACTCTGAAGTTGATCAGTGGCGCTTTGGTTTTTAACCCCCCGGCCTAATTTTCGCACCGGCAATGACGCGGCATCGCCCGCCAATGATGTCTATCCGACCAACCGCGTGGTGGCCCGTCGTGCTGTTTTTTTTCGGCACCGCCGCCGCGCACGCGCACGACACCCTCCAAAGCAGCACGAACATCTGGTTCCAGCCCGACCAGATGGAGGTGGAGCTGATCATGGCGCGGGCGTCCTCGCGAATATTGCTGGCCCATCCCCCGCCGGTGCCCTTGACCGAGGATAACTTCGAGTCAGCCTACCATGCGCTGTATCAAAAGTGTGCGCCCGACTTGTTGGAAATCACACTCGACGGCCAAAAAATGGCGCCCGGTTCCATCACTGTGGAATTGTTCCAGGACACGGACATTCGATTCGATTACCTCTTTCCCCGGCCGGCGCAGGGCCGGCTCCGCTTCACCGCGTCCTTCATCAAGCGCATGCCCGACAATTTTATTAACACGCTCGGAGTGAACGAAGGCAACAGCGTGCTGGGCTTTGGCAACCAAGATGCGGATAAATTGTACTGGGAGATGAGCCTCGGCGCAGACCGGGGCAGTTCGGCATCTTCGCCAACCTCGTCCATGCTGCCCGCCGATTCCCTCGCGCCTCCCGCAACCACCCCGGCAAAAACGGAATCTCCCGAGTCCTCCCATGTTCCCAGCGCCATCATCTTTTTCGGACTTTTTTTCCTGATTTTTGCCAAGGTTGCGCTAAGATGGCGCCGACGGAACCGGGAATCGCGCCCAACTCGATGAATCGTTTTTTCACCACCTGCGGGTTATTTCTGCTGCTCGGCATCTTCTGCCGTGCCCACGCTCACGAATTGCAGCCGGTGTACCTTGAACTGCGCCAGACGAGCGCGGACACCTATGCGGTGTTATGGAAGGTCCCCACCCGCCTTGATTTGCAAAACGGCGTCGAACCACAATTCCCGCCGGATTGTAAAGTAACCTCGGCCTCATCGCGCTACACCATCGCAGGCGCGCAAATCGAACGATTTAACCTCACCTGCCCCGGTGGGCTGGCGGGTCGGGCGATCTCCCTCGTTGGCCCCGCCGCACCCGTGGCCGATGTGTTTATTCAGTTCGTGCAGGCTGATGGACGGATTGCCGTCTTCCGCCTGAATCCGGCCAATCCCACGGTCATTCTCGCCGCGTTGCCCAGCCTGCTCGCGCAATCCATCACCTATATAAAAATCGGTGTTTCACACATTTTGACCGGCGTGGACCACCTGTTGTTTGTGCTGGGGCTCCTCCTCTTGGTGAACGACAACTGGATGCTGCTCAAAACCATCACGGCCTTCACGATTGCGCACAGCATCACCCTGGCCGTGGCCACGCTGGGCTACGCGAGTGCGCCGCTGCCGCCGCTCTACGCGGCCATCGCCCTCTCGATTTTATTCCTCGGGCCGGAAATCATGCGCGAGCGCCGCGGCGAAACCAGCCTGACCATCCGCCACCCCTGGGTGGTGGCGTTTTCCTTTGGGCTGCTGCACGGTTTCGGTTTTGCCAGCGGGTTGGTTGATCTCGGTCTCGCGCGTTCGCAAATTCCCTGGGCGCTGCTGTGCTTCAATATCGGCGTGGAAATCGGCCAGCTCATCTTCGTGGCGCTCATCCTGTTGCTCGTGCGATCCTTCCGCACGCTGCAATTCCAGTGGCCGCGCTGGGCACAGGCCCTGCCGGCCTACACCATCGGCTCCCTTGGCGCCTACTGGACAATTTCCCGAACGGTGATATTGTTTCAATCGGTCTTTCAACACCGCCCATGAAAACACCCCGCTCCTCGCGCGACTTGTTTCTTACCTGGCTGCTCGCCGGCGGCCTGTTGTTCCTCTCCACGCAAAGTGCCCAAGCCCACATTCTCCACGGCGAACCCGTGAGCTTCCAAAGCGGCTTCCTGCACCCGTTGTCCGGTTGGGACCACATAATTGCGATGGTGGCCGTGGGCATCTGGGGTGCGCAACTGGGCATGCCGGCCATCTGGGTGTTGCCGGTGACGTTTCCGATGATCATGTCCTTCGGCGGTTTCCTGGGTTTGATCCGCGTGCCCCTGCCGGGTGGCGAACATTTTGTGGAATTTGGCATCGCGTTGTCCGGCGTGCTGCTCGGGGCGATGGTGCTGGGCGAAGTGCGGCCCAAGCTGTGGATCGCAGCGGGCACTGTCGGGTTGTTCGGGCTTTGCCACGGCTACGCCCACGGCTACGAATTGCCGGCGGGCGAGAGCGGTCTCTATTACAGCTGCGGGTTCGTGCTCGCGACCGGCCTGCTGCACTGCATTGGCATTACCATTGGCTACATTCACCGCTGGCCGGCAGGACGGGTTACGCTGCGCGTCTGCGGCGCGGCGATTTTGATGGGCGGTCTTTTTTTCCTCTGGCAGGCCTTCCAGCCGGAGCCGGAGGAACCTGCCGCCTCTCCTGCCGCCAAAACCAGCGCCTGGCAACAAACAGTGCCGAAGCAAAATGTCCTGCCATCGTAAATGGGGTAAATCCGTGGCGGTGTGGGCGCTGATCTTGGCCGCGCCGGCTTCCGCGCAGGCCCATTTGGTCACAACGGGAATGGGGCCGGTTTATGACGGTATCGGCCACTGGTCATCCACCCCCGAGGATATTTTACCGGTGCTCGCGGTCGCCATCCTCGCCGGCTTGCGTGGCCCGGCTGCGGGCCGGCAGGCGATGTTTGCGCTCCCCGCCACCTGGCTCTTGGGCGGCATTTTCGGAATGCTGATTTCCTCCACGCCGGAACTATCGCGCCCAGTGCTGTCGGGCATCATCGCGGCGACTTTTCTTGTGCCGGGCTTGCTGGCGCTGTCGGATTTGGCGGTGCCGACAATGGTGGTCACTTCCGTGGTTGCGTTTGTCGGCCTGGTCCACGGATTTTTCGATGCCACGGGATTGCGCGAAGAAGGCGCAGCGACCTCTGTGGGCATTTTGCAAATCATCGGCATGTCGGTGATTTTATTCATGCTGGTGACGTTGCTGTCCGCGCTGGTGATTTCGCTCCGCAAGCCCTGGTGGCTGCGCATTGTGGCCCGGGTCGCGGGAAGCTGGATTGCCGCCGCGGGGTTGCTGCTGTTAGGCTGGTCGTTGCGCGGCGTGGGCTGAGAAGAGTGGCCCCCGACATGCACCCAAGGACGGGGATTGAAAGTTTTTCACAACTTCCGGCCCGCAGTTGACGTTAGATATGTTTCGGGGTTGTATGTTCAGCCTACCCCACCCCCGTTGGAAGCTCCCCATGAAGACGTCTTACCCCGCCCTTGTTCTGCGTTTCAGTTTCCTCGCCGCCGCGTTGTTCGCCGCCAGCGGCGCCCATGCGGCCGATGTCACCCTGCACTGGCTCGATGGTGCCTCACCGCCCTCTCCCTCCGGCGTAAGCTGGGGCGTCCCCTGGCCCCAGGGCAGCGTACAAAAAGGCCAGGTGTTTTCCTTGAGTGCTGCGGATGGCAAAGGGTTGCCTTTGCAGTCCTGGCCGCTGGCCTACTGGCCGGACGGCTCAATCAAGTTCATGGGCTTTGCCACCACCGCCGCCCCAGGTATGACCGGCGATCTCAAGCTTTCCCCCATCACTGCTCCAGCACCAAGCGCCTCCCCGCTCATCGGCACCGATAACGCCAACTACATTCAAATCAACACCGGTCCGTTGAAATGCTTGATATCCAAATCGGGCGCCAACCTCATTGATTGGATGGCGGTCAACGGCTACACGATCGCCCAGGCCGGCCAGCTCGTCTGCATTTTGCAAAATGGCCCCGAGGCCAACCCCGAGGACTCCCCGACCCGCGAAAAATTTCTCAGCACCATCAAGACGGTGACCCTTGAGCAAAATGGCCCCGTGCGCGCGGTGGTCAAAATTGACGGTCTGCACAAGGGGGTGCAAAGCGGGCGCGAATGGCTGCCCTTCAGCGTGCGGTTGTATTTTTACCAAGGCGAAACCTCGGTCCGCCTCGTGCATACCATCACTTTCGACGGCGACCAGGAAAAGGACTTCATCCGCGGCCTCGGCGTGGAATTCGCGGTGCCCCTGCGTGAACTGCCCGCCAACCGCCATGTGACTTTTGCCGGCGAAGGCGAAGGCCTCTGGAACGAACCCCTCCAGCCTGGCGGCGGCAATGCCGCACAGGAAGCCAATCAAGCCACGCCCGGGGCCCGCGCGCCCAGCCCGGACATCCTCGAACAAAACGCCGTGTGGGACGACTTCAAACTTAGCCAGCCCACGCCCGACGGCTTTACCATTGTCAAACGCACCAATCCGAAAAGCACCTGGCTGTTTTCCGCCGCGGGTACTCGCGCCACGGGCCTCGCTTATGTCGGTGACCTCAGCGGCGGCTTCGGACTGAGCGTGAAAAATTTCTGGCAGTCGTATCCCAGTGGCCTCGAAGTTGACCATGCGAGCAGTTCGGTTGCCGAAGTCATTGCGTGGCTCTGGTCGCCTGACGCGCCGGAGATGGATATGCGCCACTACGACGTTCGCGCCCACGGCCTCAATGCTTCGTATGAAGATGTGCAACCCGGCTTGAGCACCGCCTATGGTATCGCCCGCACCACCGAGTTGACTCTTTACCCAACGGCCAACCTGCCCGCGCGGACGGAACTGGCGGCCCTCGCCAAAAGCGGTTCCGCCGAACCCCTCCTCGCCTGCACGCCGGAATACATGCACTCCACCGGGGTGTTCGGGGTCTGGAGTCTAGCCGACCCCTCGACTCCCTTTAAAAAAGCGATGGAGGACGGTCTCAACTCGGAACTGGCCTATTACGAAAAGCAAGTGGATGAACGCGACTGGTATGGCTACTGGCAATTTGGCGACTTCATGCACTCCTATTCGGCGCCGCGGCACCAATGGAATTACGATTGGGGTGGCCACGCGTGGGATAATACCGAGTTGGGCGCACCGCTCTGGCTTTGGTACAGCTACCTGCGCACGGGCCGCGCCGATTTATTTCGCCTTGCCGAAAACCACACCCGCAACACGAGCGAGACGGATGTTTACCACCTCGGCCCGTTGGAAGGCATGGGCACGCGCCACAATGTCATCAAGTGGGGCGATGGCTCCAAAGAAGTCCGCCAGAGCCAGGCCGCCCACTGGCGTATTTTTTATTACCTGACGACTGACGAGCGCACGGGCGACATCATGCACGACATCGCCACCCACTCGGATATTGCCATCACCAAATTCGACCCCATGCGTGAGGCCGAGCCACCCGTGCCCGGCGAACCTGTCTATGCTGCGCGTCTCCGCCTCGGACCCGACTGGTTTGCCCTCGCCGGTGATTGGATGACCGAGTGGGAGCGCACCGGCGACACCAAGTGGCGCGACCGTATCCTGGCCGGCGTGGATTCCATTCTCGACATGCCCTACTGGCTGCGCACCGGCCAGTACAACGGACTTAATCCCGACCGCCCTGACGGTACGATTGGCCCGCTCAAAGGCGGTGGCAGCATGACCGTGGCTTTTGACATCGCGACCGGAAAACTCACCGCCATCCGCGACCCCCTTGAGAAAAAGCCGATTCCCGTGGACTACAACCTTGCCACCATTCAAGGCGGCGGCGAAGTCATGATGGAACTCACCACCCTGCTCAATCGTCCGGACTTTACCAAGGCCTGGCTGCAATACTGCCGCCTGACCCGTGCCCCGGCCGACGTGCTCGACAAAGACCGCGTCACCGGCAATGAAGGCGCCGACGGTAGCCTCGTGGAAACCGGCCAAAGCCGTCCGCGTCTGGCCGCTTACGCCTATTCGCAAACCAAGAATCCGGCTTTTGCCCAACTCGCCATCTCCTCCCTCGGGCGAATGGGTGCCAACCCCATGCTCATTGACGGACCAAACACCATGAAACCCATGGATGAAGCGGCGGGCGTCTCGACCAATGAGGCGGCCCAGACCAGCCTCTCCATCATCGAAGTTTTGGAGCTTTGCAAGGACGCCCTGCCGACCGAAGCGCCTCCCGCCAACGCCGGTGGTTTTGGCCGGCGCGGTGGTGGCGGTCGTGGTGGCGCGGCCGGCCAAGGTGCCGCACCTGCGCCTGCTGCCGCCACGGCTAATTGATTTTTGGGTTCCATTTCCAACGCTGCTTTTGCCTTACCTCGCCTTGACCAAAGGCGCGGATATGTTTTTAATCCCCTTCCCCCTCGCCCCCTTCCGCCCCATGAAATACCCCCGTTCCCTGGTCTTGTTGAGTCTCACCGCGCTGACCGTTTTGGCTGCGCCCATTGTGCATGCCGCTGATGCCAGCGCCATTGACGCCATTCAAAAAAGCTTTGTCGAGCCACCGAACGACACCCGCCCGACGGTGCGCTGGTGGTGGTTCGGCCCCGCCGTGATCAAGCCCCAGCTTGAGCGTGAAATGAATTTCATGAAGGAAGGCGGCTTCGGCGGTTTCGAGATTCAGCCCACTTATCCGCTGGCACTCGACGGTCAGTATCCCAATTTGGTGAACCTGAAATTTCTCTCGCCGGAATTTTATGACATGATCGGCTTCACTGCAGCGAAAGCCAAGGAACTGGGCCTGCGGTTTGACCTTACGCTTGGCAGCGGCTGGCCCTATGGCGGCCCAATGTTCAGCCGCGAAGAGGCCGCGCAATCCATCGGCAACGGCGGTTCAGCGGATATTCAGCCCGGGCAAACCAGCGTGTCCCCGCCTGCAGGCGGTGGCGGCGGACGTGGCGGTGCCAGCGGGCCGATTGTGGCCGCACTCCTTGGGCCCATCCCCGGTGCGACCAACCCGGCGCAAACTTATCTTCCACTCACCATCGCCAATGGCGCGGCCCAATTGCCTGCGGACTTGCATGGCGCGACCAAAGTCCAATTTTTCACTTACGCCCAAGCCGGCCTGATGCAGGTCAAACGCCCGGCCTACGGCGCAGAGGGTTTTATCGTGGACCACTACAGCCCGACCGCCATCAAAAAATTTATTGACCAAATTGCAGAGCCGGAAATCGCCGCCGCCGGCCCGAATGTGCCCTTTTCGATTTTCTGCGACAGTCTGGAAATTGCCGGCGAAGGCTGGACCCCCAATTTTCTCGCCGAGTTTAAACAGCGTCGTGGTTATGACCTGACCCCGTTGCTGCCCGCCCTCTTTGACGACAGCTTCCCGAAAGCCGCCGAAATCAAGGCCGACTATGGCAAAACGGTTAATGAGATTTTCAACGACAACTTCGTCAAAGCCTTTACCAGCCTGGCCAAACAACATCAGTCACGCTTCCGCATTCAGGCCTATGGTACGCCGCCGACGACCATGACCACCTACGCCGATGCCGACATTGACGAAGGCGAGCAGTACAACTGGCGTGTGTTTTCCGCCACCCGCTGGGCTTCCTCGGCCAGCCACTTGCTGGGCCGGGCCATGACCAGCGCCGAAGCCTTCACTTGGCTGCACTCACCGGTGTTCATGGCCGCGCCGATTGACGTCAAGGCCGAGTCGAACCTCGATTTCCTCAATGGCATTAACCAATTCCTCTGCCACGGCTGGCCCTACACGGCTCCGGGTGTCGAATACCCGGGCTGGCGCTTCTATGCCGCGGCGGTGTTCAACGAAAAAAATCCGTGGTGGATTGCCATGCACGACGTGACCACCTACCTCGCGCGCGCCAGTTACCTGCTGCGCCAAGGCTCACCCGCCAATGACGTTGCGCTCTATTTGCCCGAAGAAGACGCCTTCACGTCTGTCGCTCCAAACAATCTGGCATTCGTCGCCGCGGGTGGCGGCTTGGTGGGCACACGCGTCAACTTTGTGATGCCGACCATTCTCGATGCCGGCTACAATCTCGACTTCATGGACGACGGCGTAATCAACACCCGCGCCCTAGTGCAGGCTAACACCCTCGCTTTTGGCGACTCGAAATACAAAGTCGTTGTGCTCCCGAACATTACCCGCATCCCGCTGGCGACTTATAAAAAGTTTGAAGACTTTGCCAACGCCGGTGGCATTCTGATTGGCGTGGGCGACCTGCCCTCGCAAGCACCGGGCTTCCAGGCCACTGATGCCGACCACCAGGCCATTCGCGACATCACCGCGCGCCTCTTCACGGGTCCGAACGCAAAAGGAATTGCCGTCATCGCCGAACAACTCGGCGTGACCCTGCAAAAAAAGCTGCGCCCCGATGTGGCCTATACCCAGGCCCATTCTGATATCGGTTTCGTGCACCGCCATACCGATGCCGGTGAAGTTTATTTTATCGTCAACACCGCCAATCAGCCCTTCAGCGATACCGCCATTTTCCGCACCGAAAGCCCGGCCGCTGAATGGTGGGATCCGACCACTGGTCGCGTGTCTGAAGTCAAAGACGCGAAACACTATCAAGGCGCGACCGGCGTGGCCATCAACCTCCCACCCTATGGCGCGCAGTTCATTGTCTTTACGAACCGCCAGTTGCCCGCGCATGCCGCGAGCACTGCCGCCGCTCCCGCGCCGATTGATTTGAGCAAGGACTGGGATGTCACCTTCAAGAATGCTTCGCCCGAGGCCGACCCCGCGCCCCAGCATTTCGCCACGCTGGCGGACTGGACGAGCATGCCCGCCCTTACCTATTTCTCCGGCACGGGCACTTATGCGAAAACAGTGGATGTGCCCGCCGCAATGTTGCAGTCCGGCCTGACGCAATTTATCTCCTTTGGCGACGGCCAGCCGGCCGTCTTCCGTGGCGGCCAGGGTATGCACGCCGATTTCCAGCCACCGGTAGGCGACGCCGCCGTGGTGTGGGTGAATGGCCAACGTGCGGGCGCCGCCTGGTGCCCGCCCTATCGCGTGGACGTGACCGGCCTGCTTAAACCGGGTGCCAACCAAATCAGCATCCAAGTCGCCAATCGCGCGACGAATTTCATGGCCGACCAAAAAAGCCATCCGTTACCGGACTATACGGCACTTAACGCCGATCCCAAATTCGGCGGAGGCCGCTTCCAGGCCCAAAACCTGGAAATGCTCCAAGTGCTGCCCTCCGGCATCCTGGGAACAGTGCAGCTCACCGCGTCGGCCCAATAATTGCCCAGCTGCAAAGAGGCACAAAAAGGGCGTTCCTCTTGCGCTTCTTTGCGGCCAAACTTTTCTCTTGCCTCACTGAGAAACAGTCGCAATTCTATGCTTTGTTATTGAGAACGAGTCTCTTTTTCAGATTCCACCCCTCTGATGAACCCATCCATTGCAGGCACTTCTGCTATGAAACCCGCCTTCGAACACGTCATTGAATCCCCTGCCATGCCCGCCAAGGCCGGCCGGGTGACAGTTCGTGTTGCGCTGACCATCGCCGCTTTGCTGGTTGTGGCCTTGCTCACTTGGCAGGGCTTGACGGCCGATGGCTCGCCGAACCCCGAAGCACCGGGCACCACCCGCGCCTCGGCCATCATTGACATCGGCGTGCTGGTCTTTCGCGAAGGACTGGAATCCATCCTCGTCCTTTCCGCCATCCTCGCCAACATGAGCGGCGACAAAAAGACCTTCCGCAACCCCGTGGCCACCGGCATTGGCCTGGGGATGTTCACCACCGTCGTGACCTGGTTTGTTGCGGTGGGGATTTTGAGCGATTTGTCCACGAACACGTCGGCGCTCAATTTGCAGGCGGCCACCGGCCTGCTGGCGATTATCGTCCTGCTGGTGGTGATGAATTGGTTCTTCCACAAGATTTATTGGGGCGGTTGGATTTCGCTGCACAACCGCAAGAAAAAGGAAATCATAACTGAAGCCCGGGACGCCCACGCCTTGCGCGCCAAAATGTGGTGGGGCTTGTGCCTCGTCGGCTTTTCCTCGTTTTACCGCGAGGGCTTCGAAGTCGTGCTCTTTTTGCAAAGCTACCGCCTGCGCTTGGGCACCGGGATGGTCATGGCTGGCCTCGCAGTGGGTTTGTTCTTCACCGGGATTGTTGCCGGGCTCAACTTCATCGCTCATCGCAAGCTGCCCTACCGCAAGATGCTCATCCTTACCGGCATCATGCTCGGCGCCGTGCTCTTGGTGATGGTCGGCGAGCAAGTCCAGGAAATGCAACTGGCCCACTGGCTGCATACGACGGACATCGCGTGGCTCTCGCCGCATGTCCCCGACTGGGTCGGCGTGTGGTTCGGCTTTTTTCCGAACGTCGAGACCGTCATCGGCCAGGGCTTCGCCTTCATCATCGTCGTTGGTTCTTATGTACTCTACCGCAAAATGTCCCGCGGCGAAAGCAAACTGGCAACCGTCGCGGAAGTGGCGTGAATCCGCCCCGGGTTTTCATACCGGCACCTTGATCACAATTTTCCGCACCAGCGCCGGGGCCGAAATAGCCAGGCCGCCCATGTGGCCGTCCTTGGGATAAAAAATGGCGGTTGCGCCGAGGCCGCTCAAGCGCAGCGGCGAAGTCGCTTTGCAGTCGTGGTAGAAAATCAAATCTTTCTCCGGCGTGAGATTTTCCGAAACCGTGAGTGAGGAAATTTCCGCGACTTCAATAATTTCCTCACCGGCCAGAAGCACCTGAATATCAATATACGAAATATGCGATTCCAGACGACCTTTGTCGCGCGGCTTGGAATTATAGGACTGCTCCAGCGCAAACGCGCCTTCGCCGAGTTCAACGCGGTTCGTCTCCCCCAAGCCAACCCCCAGCACGCGCTTATTCGCCGCCGAGCCGGGTTTCAACGCATCGTCCAAATACGCAAAACTCAGGTCATAAACCGACCGGCGGATGAGTTGTGCGCGAACCGTGGAGAGGTGTCCGAAGAGGGCCATGGGGGTAAATAAGTGTTCGAGTGTTTAGTGTTCTAGCATCCGGCGCTTTGGCTCATAGGGTGGTCCGATTATAAGCAAGGATATGGATTATACTCGTCCATTTCTTGCTAAAATAAAAACCAAGCACTAGAACACTAAGCACTAGAACACTGATAATAAAGCATGAAAGCCCCGAAAATTTCCCAGAGCAAAGCCGCGCGACTCACCGCCAAACTGGCCGCCGGCTTGAATGCCCCGGCCCCGCGCCGCATGACGCGTAAAAACGTGCGCGATTTTGATGTGAGCAATTTTGGCGCCAAAGGCACCGGCCGCACGCTCGACACCGCCGCGTTCCAGGCCGCAATTGACGCCGCCGCTGCTTACGAGGGCCATGCCCGCGTGCTCGTGCGCGGCGGGAAAAAATACCTGCTCAGCGCCCTCGAACTCAAGGGCAGCATTGATTTCCATTTGGCCGACGATGCCGAGTTGGTCCTCAGCACCAACTGGCGCGACTATAAAGGCGTAAAAATTTTTATGCGCGCGGAAGGTGCGGATGGCCTGCGCATGACCGGCACGGGCCGCATCAATGGCCGGGCCAAGGAATTCATGCGCCGCTTCGACAAAAAAGACGAGTGGTGGCGGCCCAAACATTGGCGCCCGCGCATGTTCGAATTCGCCGCCTGCCGTGGTTTAGAGTTCCGCGACTTCACTTTCGGGTCCTCGCCCGCGTGGGGCCTGCACCTCCTCGGCTGCGACCATGTGCTCGTGGACAACCTCAAAATCCGCAACGACCTCGACGTGCCCAATTGCGACGGCATTGGCCCCGACCACAGCCGCGATGTGGAAATCCGCAATTGCGACATCGTGTGTGGTGACGACGGCATCGTCATCAAAACCACGCGCCAGCCGATTGATTTTGGCCCCAGCGCACGCATCGTCGTCAAAGACTGCGTACTCGAAACGCAGGACTCCGCGCTGAAAATCGGCACCGAGACCACCCAGGACATTTACGATGTGCGCATTGAGCGCTGCGCAGTCCGCTCGAGTTGCCGCGCCTTCACCATCCAATTGCGTGACGAAGGCAATGTGCGCGACATCCTCGTGCGCGATATTACTTTCTCCACGCGCATCCACTCTCCGCCCTGGTGGGGCCGGGGCGAGGCCTTTTCCCTCACCGCCATCCCGCGCCTTCCGGAATCAAAACTGGGCCGCATCTACAACGTGCGCCTCGAAAACTTCCGTGGCCGCGCGGAAAACAGCGGTCGCATCCAGGGCTCGAAATGGAGCCGTCCAAAAAATATCACTCTGAGGAATTTCGACCTCACCCTCGACCGCTGGACGAAGTACCCCGGTGGCATGTTCGACAACCGCCCCACCAAAGTCATCGAAGATATTGAATTGCACGGCACGTCGGGCTTTAGCATCCGCCAGGCCGATGATGTCACACTCGACCGCTGCAGCGTGGATTGGGGTAAAAACATTCCCGATTATTTCACCCATGCGGTGGAGGCCGAAGACTCGAAGCGCGTTTATCTCTCCAAATTCCGCGGCCAAGCCGCCCACCCCGAACGCGACGAAGCGATTGTCGGTCGCTAAGCCCCCGCTCCCATGTCCTACGGCAGAATCAACGAAATCTTGTGGCTGATCGGCATCGGCTACTGGATCATCTCTTGGTCCGGAAACAAGAAAACCGCGCGGCGCTACAACCCGGGCAGCCGACTGCTGGTGCTGGTCGCCACCGTTTGCATTTGGTGGATTCTCTACAACACGGACGGCTGGCTCCAAACTCGCTTTCTGCCAAACTATAATTTCATCGGCCCACTCAGTTCCATCCTCTGCGCCGCCGGCGTGGGCTTTGCCATCTGGGCGCGTTATACCCTTGGGCGAAATTGGAGCGCCAACCCCAGCGTCAAGGAAGGGCACGAACTCGTTGTCCGCGGCCCCTACCGCCTCGTGCGCCATCCGATTTACACCGGGATTTTGCTCGCCATGCTGGGCTCACCCGTGGTGCACGACGGCCGCGTCCGCAGCCTGATCTTCTTCGCCTGCATCGCCATCGGTTTGCACTTCAAATCCCGCATCGAGGAAGGCTTGATGATGCAGACCTTCCCTGACACTTACCCTGAATACCGCCGCCGTACCAAGGCCATTATCCCCTATATTCTGTAGCAGAAACCCAAGTCAGAAAAAGATGGATTGCCGGGCCGATTTGTACTTAGCTGGGCACCCCCGCGTTTCCACCCCCACGCCCAGATTGCCCCATGAAAATCGCCCACTCCTTCGCCCGCGTTTGTTCTCTCCTCGCCTTTGTCGCCGCCTCCCAGGTTGCCGTCCTCGGCCAGACCGCGCCGGCGAATTATAAATTCGATTTCAGCACCGGCCCCAATAAGCCCGGCTACACCCGCGTCGCGCCGACAGCCGTGTATTCAGACGACACCGGCTACGGCTTTGAAACTGGCTCGCAAGCCGCCACCGGCGACAACGGCAACACCACCACCAGCACTCAGCCACTCTTCTTTTCCGTCAAAGTTCCCGAAGGCAATTTTCAAGTCACAGTGACTTTTGGCGATTCGGCTAACGCCACCACCACCAGCATTAAGGCCGAATCGGGCCGCTTGATGGCCGAGAAAGTCGCCACCGCCGCCGGCGAAGTCGCCTCGCGCACCTTCACCGTGAATGTTCGCACCCCGAAGTTGCCCCCGGTGCCCGCCAACGCCCCGGGCGGCGATGTCGTGCGCGAAGACCAATTTGACCGTGGCAATTCCCGCGATTGGGACGACAAACTGAACCTGGAAATTGACAGCCCGCATGCGGCGCTGCGCACGATTGAAATTACCCCGTCGCCCTACTCCATCACGGTTTTCGTGGCCGGTGATTCAACGGTCACTGACCGCGATGGCGGCGGCGACGTGAGTTGGGGCCAGTTAATCTCGCGTTTTTTCAAATATGATGTCGCCGTGTCCAACCAGGCCCAATCCGGTGAAACGCTCAAGACCTTCGCCAACGCATTGCGCCTCGACAAAATTTTAAGTCAGATGAAAAAGGGCGACTACCTGTTTATGCAGTTTGCCCACAACGACGAAAAGGCCAGTTGGCCCCAATCGTACGTCGAGGCCGAAACCACCTACAAAGCGTACCTCCGGGTTTACATCGCCGAAGCCCGCCTGCGCGGCGCGATTCCCGTG
>CAZCMU010000013.1:11958-27298 GCA_964499725.1 uncultured Opitutales bacterium | reverse complement strand
GACGAAACCGACCTGATTGCCCTGCTGCGCGTGCTCTGCTCGCTCGACGCCTACCGCCGCACTTACCGCTCGCGCGCCTACCTTGACCGCGTAATCACCCTCATGCTCGGCCACCCGGACAACCCGAGCGCCGTCGCCCATTGCCTGCGCCATTTGCGCCTCGCGTTGTCCAATCTCGAAACCCAACGCGATGTTGGCCCGGCCAACCGGCTGCTCGACGAAATCGCGCGCCTGGAGCAAGCTGGCGTCAGCCTGGACCCGGCAAGTATTCTGGCCCGCGAGGACTATGACGTGCTGGGCGAGTTGCGCCAGCAAGTCCAGGGTTTGCATTCACGCCTCGAAGATACTTACTTCAGCCACCAGCACGCCTACACCATGGACGGGCAGACGACCCTCGCCTTCCGCTAGTCCTCCACCATCTTTTCCGTCATGCGCTTCAGCGTCACCCATCGCACCGAATATGCCTACCGGGCACCGGCGTCGGAAAGTTTTGCCGAGTTGCGGGTCTGGCCCCGCAACACCCGGACGCAAACCGTCCTGCAACGGCAGCTCATCCTCGACCCCAAGGTGCCGGTGGATCATTATGTGGACTATTTCGGCAATCACGTTGAGTTTTTCTCCATCCCCTTTCGCCACCAAAAGCTGGCCGTGGAAGCAACCGCCGAGGTGCAAACTTTTCCCACCCCGGACCTCAGTGAACTATTGGCGGTAACCGTGGGCGAGGCCCGGCAGATTTTCCGCAGCCAGACCTTTACCTTGTTTGACTTTTTGCAGTCCAGCGAAACGGTTCCCTTGGGCGAAGTATTGCGCCCCCTCAAACGCCGGCCCCTGGGGCCGGGCGCGACGCTGGGCGAAGTGCTCCACGAACTCAATGGCTGGATTCACCACGAATTCGCGTATCAGCCCGGGGTGACGGACATCAGCACACCCCTGGCGAAAGTCGTCAAACAACGCTCGGGCGTGTGCCAGGATTTTGCGCACCTCATGCTGGCCATTTTGCGCACCATCGGTTTGCCCGCGCGCTACGTCAGCGGCTACATCGAGCATTACGACCCGGAAAAAACCGATGCCCGGCTCGTCGGCGCCGCCGCGAGCCATGCCTGGGTCGAGGTTTTTCTACCCGGCGGCGAATGGTACGGCCTCGACCCGACCAACAACCAGCCCGCCGGCGAACGCCATGTGGTGACCGCCGTCGGGCGCGACTACCATGATGTCGCGCCGATGCGCGGCACCTACAAGGGCATGCTCGACCAGCGCTTGCAAGTCATTGTCTCGTTGCAGCGGCGGTCGGAGGCAACGACGGTTATCCCCGAGCCATGAATGTGCGCATCCCCAGGCTATGGCTGGCTGCCGCCTTTTTGGCCGCAGCCGCAGTCTGCGGCAGTTGCAGCCGGCACGAAACTCCGGCCCAGGCCGCCATGCGCGAGGGCATCTTGCTCGTCGGCAATAATTCTGACCCGCAAACCCTCGACCCCCAGCTCGTTTTTTCCCTCTCGGATTTTCGCATCAGCGAGTCCCTCTACGAGGGCCTGACCATTCCCGACCCCAAGACCCTGGCCCCCCGGCCCGGTGTGGCCCAGAGCTGGGAATACGATGACAAAACCCTGACCTGGCTCTTCCACCTGCGCACCAACGCCAAATGGTCCAACGGCGACCCCGTCACCGCGCATGATTTCGTGTTCTCCTACCGGCGGATGCTGACCCCGGCGCTCGGCGCCGACTACGCCAGCATGTTGTACCCCATAAAAAACGCCCAGGCCTTTAACGAGGGAAAATTAAAAGACTTTGCGCAAGTCGGCGTCCACGCACTCGACGACCATACGCTGCAAATCCAGCTTGAACACCCGACCAGTTATTTCCTCTCGCTGTGCTTCCACCAAACTTTTCTGCCAGTGCATCCGCCGACGATTACCAAATTTGGCGCCTTCACGCGGCGCGACGCCGGGTGGGACCGGCCCGGCACGCTCGTCGGCAACGGGCCGTTCACGCTGACCAAATATGTGCTCGGTGATGTGGTTGAAGTGAAAAAAAACCCCTACTACTGGAACGCCGCCAACGTGCGGCTGAACGGCATCCGGTTTTTTCCCACCTACGACATCAATGCCGAGGAACGCATGTTCCGCAACGGGCTCCTGCACACGACCTATACCCTGCCGCCGGAAAAAACCGCCGCCTACCGCGACTCCCATTCGCCCGACCTGCGCATCATCCCGGTATATGGCCATTATTTTTACACCATGAACGTCCGCAAACCCCCGCTGGACGACCCGCGGGTGCGCCTCGCGCTCGGTCTGGCCATTGACCGGCAGGCCCTCGTGGACCATGTGGTCAAAGGCGGCCAAATCCCCGCCTTTTGCCTTACCCCGCCCTCCGCCCAATATCAATCCCGCGCGCAATTGCAGGAAAATATCGCCGAAGCCCAACGCTTGTTAACGGAAGCCGGCCACCCCAACGGCCAGGGCCTGCCACCCATCGAGCTGACGTACAATACTTCGGACCTGCACCGCGTCATTGCCGAAGCCTTGCAGGCGATGTGGAAAAAGAACCTCGGCATTGATCTGCGCCTCGTCAATGTGCCCGCACCCGAATGGCTGGACCGCCGGCGCAACGCCAATTATCAAATGATTCGCGCCGGCTGGTATGGCGATTACCTCGACCCGTCCACGTTTCTGGAACTTTTCCGCAGCGGCAGTGAAGAAGAGGAAAGCGGCTGGAGCAACCTGGCCTACGACGGCTTCCTCGACGCCGCCGCGAAGGAAATTGATCCAGCGAAACGCATGGAGGATTTTCAGCAAGCCGAAGCGTTGTTGATGAAGGAGCCGCCGATTATCCCGCTCTATTTTTACACGACCATCCTGCTCATCCGACCCGAACTGCGCGGTTATGAAAACAACCTCTTGGACATGCATCCGTTTGACGTCATGTATTTCGATCCCTCGGCCACCACCGCCGAGCCGCAATAATTTTTTCTGGAACCACCGCCATGCCTCCGCTCTTGCGCCACGCCCTCATCCGCCTGCTGGAGATTGTGCCCGTGCTGTGGGTGGTCGCGACGATTACCTTTGTCCTCGCGCGCTGCGTGCCCGGCGGACCGTTTGACCGGGAGCATGTACTCACCCCGCAGGCCGCCGCCGAGAACAACGCCTATTACGGTTTGGATCAACCACTCTATGTGCAGTACATCCAATACCTCAGCAATCTTCTGCATGGCGACCTCGGGCCCTCCTATCAACACGCCGGCTGGACCGTCAACGAACTGCTCGCGCAAAAAGCTCCGGTTTCGGCCGAACTCGGTCTGTGGGCCACGCTGGTGGCCATGGTGATTGGCCTGGGTGTCGGCGCCCTTGCCGCCCTGCGCCCACGCACCTGGAGCGATTACGGACTGATGTCGTTCGCCATGATCGGCATCTGCCTGCCCACATTCGTTCTCGGGCCCATTTTGATTTTGCTGTTTGGCTTGCGTTGGGAGTTGGTGAACGTCACCGGCTGGTACACCGCCAGCGACCGCATCCTGCCCTCCATTGTCCTTGGGCTTTATTATGCCGCCTACCTCGCTCGTCTCTTGCGCGGCAGTATGTTGGAAGTGCGCACCCAGGATTTCGTTCGCACCGCACGGGCGAAAGGCAACAGCGACCGGCGCGTCATTCTGGTGCATGTCTTGCGCAACGCCCTCACCCCGGTCATCGCTTACCTCGCGCCGACTATGGCTGGCTTGGTAACCGGCTCTTTCGTCGTCGAAACGGTTTTTCAAATTCCCGGCATTGGCCGGCTGTTTGTCGAAGCCGTCCTCGTGCATGAGTATCCCTTGCTCATCGGCCTGACCGTCCTCTTTGCCGCGGTGCTCCTGCTGTGTAACTGGGTCGCCGACCTCCTCATGGTCGCCCTGAATCCCAAGGTGCTGCTTGAGTGAAATAATTCCAGCCTCCGCTTCCACCCACGCCTCCACGCCCTGGGGAGACGCCTGGCGGCGCTTTCTCTTGCACCGGCTGGCCGTGGTGTGCCTGGGCTTTCTCGCGTTGATGGCACTGGCGTGTGTGGTCGGCCCCTGGTTTTCTCGCTACGGGTTTGCCGACCAAGACCTCGCCGTTGGGGCCACATCGCCCTCCGCCGCGCATTGGCTGGGCACGGACAACCTGGGCCGTGACGAGCTGGCCCGGTTGCTCATCGGCGGGCGCGTATCGCTCAGCGTCGGGTTGCTCGCGACGAGCATGGTGCTGGTCATCGGCGTCAGCTACGGGATGGTCGCCGGTTACGCCGGCGGTCGGCTGGACCGTTTCATGATGCGCATCGTGGACATTCTCTATGCGCTGCCTTTCACCGTCTTTATCATCCTGCTCATGGTGCTGTTTAACGAGCCAGTGCAAAACACCCTGACGAAAATGGGGCACCCGAATTGGGCGCCCTATGCGCAACTGGCACTCCTTTTTCTGGCGATAGGCGCGTTCGAGTGGCTGAATATGGCGCGCGTGGTGCGGGCGCGGACGCTCGAGCTGAAATCGCTGGCCTTTGTCGAGGCCGCGCGCGCGCTGGGCCGCCGCCCCGGGGCGATTTTATGGCGCCATCTGCTGCCCAATCTGGCGGGCATCATCGTCGTATATGCAACTCTATGCATTCCGGCGGTGGTCTTGCTCGAATCCTTCATCAGCTTCCTGGGCCTGGGCGTCCAGCCGCCGCTGACCTCCTGGGGCGACCTCATCAAGCAAGGCGCGGACAACATGGAGGAGTATCCCTGGCTGCTGATTTACCCGAGCATTATCTTCTCCCTCACCTTGTTCGCGCTCAATTTTGTCGGCGACGGCCTGCGCGACGCACTTGATCCTCGGGCCGACAAGGCCAAGTAGCTCACTTGAAGCCAAAGAGCAGTTTGATGACATCGTCCTGATACTCACCCAAGCGCGGCGTGGCGTTTTTGCCGGTGCCAAACAGCAAGGTATCCCGGCAACTGCACCCGGTAAAGGCCGCTTTATCGTAACTGACAATCGCCACCGCTCCCGGCGCGCCCAAGCCCATGGTGCCCGCGGGCAACGGCGTCAGCTTTGTCGGCACGCCATACCAGGTAAAGTCCACGTCCCAGCCCGCGACCCCTGCCAGCGTAACTGGCTTGGCCAGCAAGGCGGGGTAACGGATGACGTAGTCGGGAATCCGGGTTGTCGTCACCCGCAAGGTAAAAGCGGTGGGCAGGCCCTTCAAGTACGCGGCGAAGCCCTTAAACTGGCCACTGCGCACTTGCTGAAAGAACACCAACGGGTCGCAGCCCAGCAGGTTCATGCCATTATAGTTGCCGTGCTCGTTCGGCGTCGTAAATTTCTTTTCCTTGTACCAGGTCGCAAAATCGTTGGTGAGGCGCACCCCAACTTCAAAGTGCATATGCGCGCGCTCCCGGGGAATATTCTCGGTGCCCGAATGACCCATGACGGCAATGGTGGAGCCTCCCTTGACCGCTTGCCCCACTTTCAAACCCGGCGCGATGGCCGACAAGTGCGCGTAAAGGGTATAGACCGGCACATCGGCCTGCGGATGCTCGAGCACGACATAGCGACCATAGTTGCTGTTGCCGGCCACCGCATTGATGTAAACAACTTTTCCATCCAACGCGGCGAAGATTGGGTCCGTCGGCTCGCCTTTTTTATCGCGCTGAGTTGCCTTGATATCAATGCCTTCGTGGAATTTATGGCCGTCGTCGCGCACGCACCCGAACAAACCCGAATGCGGGTCACCCGTGCCGGTGTCCTGCGCCCAGGAGGCGAGGTCTCCACCCTGCATGAACGCCGGATTGGGCGTGGGCCAGAGGATGCCCGGGGTGGGTTTGGTGGCGATGGCGGCGGCAACTACGCCGGTCACGGCCAAGCCGAGGGCAATGCCAACAGCGGGCAAGCGGGATAACTTCATCGTGGGCGATTACTTGTTTTTGAGGTCTTTGAGACGCTTGATGGATTCTTTCAAATCTGCCACATAGGCCGGAAGTTCCTTGTCGGGCACTTCCAGGGTCATGAATAGCTGGCCGCTATCAATCGGCTGGTCAATGAAGTATGCGCCCATGGGTTTTTCATTGAGAAAAAGGAAAAGGTGCCGCTGATGGTTCGCGCTGGTCGCGATGTTGAGCCGCTCCCGTCCATCATCATTCATGTAAAAGAACACCCCCGGGGTGTCGCCGGGCTGGATAACGGTGGCTCGGCCTTGCTCCACGCCCACCACCTTGCTCAGGTCCAAAAACGGATCGCTCATCCGATGGTAGGTTAAATGGCTCATCGGCAGGGTGAAGGCGATGCCCGACTGGTTCGGCGCTTCCAGATAAAACTCGGTCACATATTTGGGCAGCGGGGCGGTGTGGCAGCTGCTGCCCAATAAGGCGGTCAAGCTGATCGCACAAATGGCAAAGATTTGTCTGACGCTTGTTCGGGGGTGCAGGAAAAATTTCATGGCAACAACCTGGTTTAATACGCCAGCAGATGCAATTGTTCCCGCAAAGAGACCAGGCGCTCCGGCGTAAGCTCCTGGTGCGGGACGGAAAACTCAAGTTGCAAGCGCGGGTGCCAGTAGCGCAGGCGGCCCTCGGCGGGGCGGCCTTGCGGCCGCAGCAGGCGCTTGCGCTCAAGCAACAGGGCCAGGAGTTGCAAGAGCAGGTCTTTCTCCTCGCCCGCGCCACCCGGCTCCTGGATGAGGGCGAGAAAAACCTCCTCGGCGGAGGCCAGCGCCAGCCGGCGCTTGGCGGCCTCGTTTTCGTCTTCGGCCTTGCGGTTCCACCGGCCCAGCACCACCCCCGGCGGCTGCCACTCGCGCGCCTCCGTTTCGCTCAGGTCGGCGCGCTGCAGGCCTTCCGGCCCGCGAAAAATGACACAGGCGACCTTTTCCCCCGGCGTAAAGGCCGTGCCGGAGATGAAAGATGCCCGAGAAAGCGATTTTATGGCCCAATCCACACTTTTTGATTTACGCAGACCGCGTCATAGCGCAATGAATTTCGCTGATGGGACGCAACATTGTTATCGGCGACGTGCACGGCTGCCTGGCTGAGTTGATCGACTTGCTGGCCAAACTCGCGCCCGCCAGGGACGACCAGCTCATCTTTCTGGGCGACCTCGTCAACCGCGGGCCCGACAGCCACGGGGTCGTCAGCCTGGTGCGTTCCCTGCCGAATGCGCTTTCACTGCTGGGCAACCACGAACAACGCCTCCTTCAATACCGCAAGGAGCGTGAACCCAAGATTTTGAAGGATTACGACTGGGAAACCGTCCGCCAGCTCGACGAACAGGACTGGAAATACCTCCAGGGCATGAAACTGACCTACAGTCTGCCCGAATTCCAAACCGTGTGCGTTCACGGAGGCTTTTTGCCCAACCTGCCCTGGGACAAGCAAGGCGCGGACATTGTCACCCGCATTCAGGTCATTGATAACGAGGGCAACCCGCGCAAACGCACCGAGGCCCCCATGGGCCGCGATTGGGCTGATGAATGGGAGGGCCCGCCCTTCGTGGTTTACGGCCATAGCCCGCGGCCCGACGTTCACCGCCGTCCCTGGTCGCTCGGACTCGACACCGGCTGCGTTTATGGCGGCTACCTCTCGGCCTGCATCCTGCCCGAGCGCGAAATCGTCCAGGTCGCTGCTCATGCCAAGTATCTGGCGTAATTCTGCCCCACCATGACCACCCCTAAAGCACCGCCCGGACTCGCCCTGCTCATGGTGGATGTGCAGGACGTTTTTCTGCGCGCGTTGCCTGCAGCCGGTACTCCATTAACCCGGCGGTGTGCATTCGTAGCCGCTGCCGCGCGACTTTTACAAATCCCGGTTGCCTTCACCGAACAAGTCCCGGCGAAACTCGGCCCAACCAATCCCGTGATTCGCGAAGCCGCCGGGCCGGACGCCAAGGTTTTTGGCAAAAGCGCGTTTTCGGCCTTGGGCGCCGAAGGCTTGGGCGAATGGTTGCGCGAACAAAGCGCCACCCATCTGCTGGTCGCCGGGCTTGAAACACCCATCTGCGTTTATTTGACCGCGCTCGATGCCATCGCCGAGGATTATGAGGTGACCGTGCTGGCCGATGCCACCGGTGGCCGCCGCCCGGATGATTTTCCACCGATCTACCGTCTGCTGGAAAGCGCCGGCGCGCGCCTCTTGCCTTCCGAGACTGTTTTCTACAGCATCCTGCGCGACGCCGCCCACCCTTCCTTCCGCAACTTCACCGCACTCGTCAAACACTATGGCTGATTCCCCACCCTATGCGACCGTGGCTGAATTAAAGGCCCTGCCCGATGACCAGCCTCGGCCATTTTCGGCAGTATTGCTGTTCTTGCGCGCCAACCTGCGCAAGGCCCGCAATGGCAATGAATTTCTCGTGGCCGAATTGGGTGACCTCTCAGGCTCCTTTAGCTCCACCTGCTTTAACGACAGCGCGGCGTTTGCTTTCTTTTCTGAAATCGCGCCCGGCGCGGTGGTGCGCGTCGAAGGGCAGACCGACCGCTACCAGGGTAAATTCAGCCCGCGCCTGACCTCCGTTGGCATCCTCGGCCCCGATGAAATCAACGCCGGCAACTGGCTGGCCAAGCTCGTCGTCTCCGCCCAAGAAGACGCCGGCCAGCTCTGGGAGGAATTACTGGAAATAACCAATGCCATCCCCCATGAAGGTCTGCGCTCAGTTGTGAAACAGGTTTTTGAAAACATAGGCGACCGTTTCCGGGTCGGCCCGGCGGCCACCGCCATGCATCATGCCTACCGGCACGGCCTGCTCGAGCACACCGTGCACGTCGCCCGCGTGGCCCGCGCGTTGCTGCCGCTCTATCCTGAAGTGGACCCGAGCCTCGCGCTCGCGGGCGTGCTGCTGCACGACGTGGGCAAGGCGATTGAATACGAAGGCGAACTAGCCCCGAGCAAGTCGCGCGTCGGAGTTTTGCAAGGTCACGTCGTCCTCGGCTACCGCTTGGTGCGCCAGGCGGCCATGAAGGCCAAGCCGACCCTGGAGACCACGGTGCTCGAACGCCTTGAACACATCATCCTTTCGCACCAGGGCGAACTCGAATGGGGCGCGGCGACGCTGGCCTGCACGCCCGAAGCAGTGTTTGTGGCGATGGCCGACAATTTTGACGCCAAAATGGGCATGGTCCAACAAGCCCTGCGCAACACACCACCGACCCAGGATTTTTCCGACTTCCTTCCCGGCCTGCGCGTTTCTTTGCTGACCACCCCGCCGGGCACTTTTCCGCCGCCGCCGGATTCCCCGCCCGCTTGAGGCCAATTTAAGACTGGCCAACAGGGTACGCTGGCGTAAATGCTTGACCGCGCTCCCATCCGAATCCCCGTCTTATGGAAATCCTCACCGCCGTCATTTGCGACAGTGCCGCAGACTACAATGGCAAGCTGTGCATTCTGGGCACGTTCGACACCATCTACGCCCACCGTTTTCCCGCCATTCACCCGCATTGCGCGCTGGCGCTGCGCATCGTGTTTCGCACCGCCGACGAAGGCGACCACCGCTTTCGCGTCGCCTTTATTGATCCCGACGGAAAAAACGTGCTGCCCCAGGAAGGCGAACCGCGTTTCGAGGTCAAAGTCGCTGAAATTCCCGAAAAGGCCTCCTTCATCTCGCGCAATTTTGTCATCAACCTTCAGGGCTTGCCGCTGGAAAAACCCTCGCTCTATTCCTTCGACGTCCACATGGACGAGCAGATTGTCGCCAGCATCCCCCTGCAGGTGATTGATGCGAATCCGCCGGCGTGAACAGTTTTAAGGTGCGGGCATTATCTCCAGACATAAACTGTAGTCGCGGTAGCCAAGCGCGCGCCAGAAGGCAATCGCCGCCGTGTTTTGAGTCAGTACTTCTACAGCCAGTCGTTTTGATTTCGGCCAAATTTTTCCCCGCAGAATCGCCAACGTCTGCCGTCCGAGGCCCTCGCGCCGCCGGGTGCGGATGACAAATAGCTGGCGCAGGTAAATCCCCTCCTCCGATTCGCGGTAAAGTGCATAGGCCACAACCTCACTGCTGAGTTCAAAAATGATTGCCGTGAATTCCGCAGACTGGAGCCAGGCACGCATGCGTTGCTCCAATTCCGCCACGTCCATCTTATTGCGGTGTCCCTCGTCACGGATCAATTGATGATTCAACTCCGCGAGCACGGGGCAGTCTCCCAGCGTCGCCCGACGCCATTCGAGGGTGGCGCTATTCTTCATAAATCATCTTCACCGTCATGCCGCCGTCGCAGACAAACGTCTGGCCGGTGATAAATCCGCTGCGCGGGCCTTCGACCAAAAAGAGCGCCAGTTCCGCAATGTCGGCGGGTCTTCCTACGCGTCCCACTGGATGCTGCGCGTGATTTTCGCGCTTCGCCGCCGCCAAAATTGCTTTTTCTGGTCGCGTGTCCACCCAACCCGGGCATATCGCGTTGACCCGAATCTTCGGACCGAGGCTAATCGCGAGCGAACGCGTCAACCCCAGCAAGCCAGCTTTGGTTGAGTTATAAGTCTCACCATTCGGTTCGGATTGAATCGCCCGCGTGGAAGAAATATTGACGATGGCCCCGCCGCCGGGTGCGTGCCGCAAAAACGGCACGGTATGTTTCGCCAAGAGCAACGGCCCCGTCAAATTCACCGCAATTTTGCGATTCCATTCCGCCAGCGGCAACTTCTCCACCGGCGTATTATACGGATTCGCCATGCCCGCATTATTGACCAGCGCATCCAGCCGCCCGAATTCCTTCACCGCTATTTTCACCGCCGCCGCTACTTGCACCTCGGACGAGACATCGCATTTCGCAAACACCGCACGCGCGCCGCTCTCGCCAAAATCACGATTCAATTCGGCGGCTGTTTTCCGGCCTACTTCCACCAACACATCCGCCAGCAGAACATTCCACCCCGCCGCGAGCAATTTTTCCGCAATGCCGCGCCCAATCCCCCGCGCCGCGCCGGTAACCAGCACCGTTGGATTAATTTTTTTCGTCATGGACCAAATTTATCGCTTTGGCCCGTGGACAAAAGCTTAATATCGTCCCAGTGTTGAGCCTCAATATCTCCCGCACAAAATAGATTATCATTCCCCGAATCTATTTCTGTCGGGCCAAACTTGCCTAAACCCTCATCTTCCGACGCCATTTTTACGCCATAACTTCCATTTGACGCAGGGCTCGGCGCTACCTAACGTTGGGGACCCCCTACCCCCCATGAAACCCCAAAAACTTAAAACTCTGCTCCTGGCCTCCGTTTGGGGTGTCACGAGCGCCGCGGCCTTTTGGTATGGCCGCCACAGCGTCTCCTCCATCGCGTTTACCCCGGGACACGGCAAGGCTTGGCTTGATGGAACTCAGCCCATCTACCTCAACAGCTCCGGCAAGGGAGTGCCGACGTTGCAAGACCTCCTCCGCTTAAAGACCAAGCCCGATGCCGACGCCCTCAAGGCTTGGGCCGACAGCCTCGACCCCGCGCAATGCGCGGGCCTGCTTGCCGATTTGCAAAAAATGGCCGGCGGCAACCCGCGCGACGCCCTCATCGCCGCCATGATTACGTCGTGGGCCGCGCGCGACCCCAAAAACTACTTGGACAATTCCAGCAAGATCTCCAGCCCACGCGAGCGCGAAACCGGCGTCGCCGGCGCCCTCAAGGCCATGGCCGAAACCGATCCGAAGGCCGCCGTCGCCTGGCTGGCGGATAATAAGGACGCCGTCCCGAACCAGGTGCTCGCCACGCGCTACCGCTCCGCCATCCAAGGCCTTGCCGACAGTGACCCCAAGGCCGCTTTCGCCTTCGTCCAGGCCCTCGACAGCGGCAGCAGCACCGCCAACACCCAGATCCAGCGCCAAGGGCTTAACACCATCGCGGACGCCCTCGCCAACCAAGGCCAGTTTACCGACGCGCTCGCCATGTTTGCCACCCTGCCCGACGACCAGCGCGGCACTGCCACCGCCGAACTCATGACCCAGTGGGCGCAAATGTCGCCCACCGACGCCACCACTTATATCGCCAGCCTTAGCGACCCCGCCCAGCGCGCCACAACTGAAACCCAAGTCGTCCGCAGTTGGGCACGCACCGATCCCCAGGCGGCCGCCGCGTGGGCGACCCAATACGACCAATCGGTGGCGGCCAGCACCGGCCAGCCCGCAGGCCAGGCGCTGGCGGATGCCATGCGTTCGTGGTCGCGCTACGACCTGGATGGCCCTGCGCAATTCCTGAACAATATCACGCCCTCGCCCGCGACTGACCAGGCCGTGGCCACTTTCGCCGCGCAGGCGCGCAACACCGACCCCGCCAGCGCTATGAACTGGGTTGGCCAGATTACCGACCCCACGATGCGCGAACGCACCGCCGGCTCCATTGCCTTGCGGATGCTCGCCACCGGTGACACGGATTCACTCAACGCCGCCATTCAAAGCAACGCGCTTACCCCCGACCAGGTGCAATGGCTCACCAGCCTGCCGACCGACAACCAGCGGCAGCTTCTGCGCATGAGCCGCCGCATGGGCGCCAATTTCACCACGACGACCACCCGCCCGGCCCCGTGGGCCCCCGCCCAGTAGCATGCACGGCACCGCGCCGTACTTGTATCAATCATAATCGAAAACTTCCCAAGGGGTTGTTTGTAGCCGCGTGGCGAATTTATCACTTTTGCCCCGGGGCAAAAGCGCTGTATGCTTCAGTCGTTGAGCCCCCTTTTCTCCTTCGAGGCAGAAAACTCCTGTCGGATTCCCCCTCCTGCGGGTTCTACCTAGCATAAGCCGATGCACGACGACGCCCAACTGCTGCGCCAATATGTGGAAACCGGCTCCGAGCCGGCCTTCCGCGAACTGGTGGAACGCCATATCCAACTGGTGAACTCCACCGCCCGGCGCATGATGGCGGGCGATGCCCATCTGGCCCAGGACGTCACCCAGCTCGTCTTCACCGACCTCGCGCGCAAGGCCGCCTCGCTACCATCGGGTGTCGTCCTCGGCGGCTGGCTGCACCGGCACACTTGCTTCACCGCCGCCAAAGCTGTGCGTACCGAAATTCGCCGCCGCGCCCGCGAAAGGACCGCCATGGAACTCAATGCTGTCAATGACTCCTCCAGCGCCGACGGCGACTGGGCCCAACTCGCCCCCGTGCTCGACGACGCCCTCAACCGCCTCGACGCCCCCGACCGCGACGCCCTCGTCCTCCGCTTTCTCCAGCAACGCGATTTGCGCAGCGTGGGCCAAGCCCTCGGCACCAGCGAAGACACCGCCCAAAAACGCGTGTCGCGAGCCTTGGATAAACTGCGCGGTCTCCTCTCTCGCCGCGGCGTGGCTCTCTCCTCGACTGCGTTGCTCGCCTCATCCCTCGAAGCCGCCTCTTTCACCCCTGTTGCGCCAGGTCTCGCCGCCGCCGTCTCCGCCCACGCCCTCACCACCGTTGCCGCCACCACCGGCACCGGCTTAACTCTTCTCTCCCTCAAAACCATGATTACTTCTAAATTAGCCCTCGGCCTTGCCGCCACTGCCGCTGTCGCTGCCACCGCTCTCGTTATCACTCATACCGACAACAACCAGTTGCCCTCGCCCGTGGCCAATGTCTCCGCGCCGGTCGCTCCCGCGCCTACGCCTCAAATATTCGCCACCAACAAAATCGAAGCCCCCAAACTGCCGCCCGCGCCCGCGGGCAACAAACCCGCCACGCCCGAAGAACTTGCCGCGATCGCGGCCTCTCCGACGACTGCCAGCCCAAGTACCGGGTTAGTCGTCGCTCTCGGTACGGCCATGGCTGGCCACAACGGCAATATCGCTCTGACCCCAAGCACAGATTTTCAGCACAACGCCAGCGTCTCGGGGGATGGCGTTAATGTGACCTACACCATTGATGGTGTCTCGCATACCGTCCCAGCCGGAACACCATTGACCGTCACCGACCCCCAGACCGGCAGCACCGTTTCCATTGGCCCAGGCACCCTTTCCCTGCCCGGCGGCGGCACTGGCAGTTTCGCCTCCGGCGCGAATGGGTCCACCGGTTCCATGAGCCGCCGCGTGACCATCGTCAATGGGCAGATGACCACCGCCACAACCATAAACGGCGTCACCACTACTTCGAGTAGCCCCGCCCCGTCCCAGGGTACGGTGACGACGGGCTCGGTCCCGGGCGACTCGCAAACCATGACCATCGTGGACCAAAACGGCGTCGCCCACACGGTGCAAGTGCCCATAATCAATGGACACTCCGGTTCCGGCACGGTCATGATTACTACCAACCCCGACGGCACCACCAACACCCTCCAGACTACGCCGGATCCGTCCGGTCCGTAAGCTGCGCTTGCCTTGAACTTTGGTGCTTCATGCACCTTGCCAAAGCCGCCGGGCGTTCGTCATCCGGCGGTTTTTTTGGACCTGGCCGTGTACGGCTCGCGCTCGCGCGATGCCGGTTGCAGGGGCACGCGTGAACGCGTCATCTTTGTCAGCTGCGCCCAATTTCTTTTGGGAGATTTGCGCCGGGGCGGGTTTTAGATTATATGAACGGTGCCATGAATGACGACGCGCAACACCTCGCCCAATACGTTCGCGAGGGCTCCGAGCCGGCCTTTCGGAAATTGGTCGAGCGCTACCTTGCCCTGGTCAATTCCACCGCCCGGCGGATGACCGGCGGCAATGTCCATTTGGCCCAGGATGTGACGCAACTGGTCTTCACCGACCTCGCCCGCAAAGCTCATTCGCTCCCTTACGGCACCATCCTCGGCGGCTGGCTGCACCGCCATACTTGCTACACCGCCCTGAAAGCCCTTCGCACCGAAAACCGCCGCCAAAAACGGGAAAGGATTGCCATGGAAATCAATGCTCTCGACGACAACTCCGGCCAGGATGCTCACTGGCTCCAACTGGCCCCGGTCTTGGACGAAGCCCTCAACCGTCTCGCCACGCGCGACCGCGAGGTCATCGTGCTGCGCTATTTTCAGCAGCAGGACATCCGCAGCATCGGCCACGACCTCGGTGCGAGCGAAACCGCCGTGCAAAAACGTCTCGGCCGCGCCCTGGAAAAACTACGCGGTCTGCTTGTGCGGCGCGGCGTGGCCCTGGCCTCGGCTACGGTGCTCGGCTCGACTCTGGAAGCGGGCGTGGTCACGTCGGTGCCGGCGGGGATGATTGCGACCATTTCCACAACGGCAATCGGCACAGCTGCAGTGGCCTCAACCACCAGCCTGACTCTCCTCACCCTCAAAACCATGATCACCTCCAAATTAGCCCTCGGCCTTGTTACAACCCTCGTCGTGGTCGGCGCCACCACCGCAATTATTTCACACAATAACAGCGCCTCGACTCCTGCGGTCGTGCCCGCCGCATCCGCAGCGCCTGCGGCAATTCTCCCCGCCAAAATAACTGCGCCACCCGTGGCAATCACCGCCAAAGTAGAAGCTCCAAAAAT
>CAZCMU010000013.1:0-11858 GCA_964499725.1 uncultured Opitutales bacterium | reverse complement strand
GGTACCGGCACCCTCATACTTTCCGGGCGCAACAACGCCGCTGCTCCCAACTCAGTCAATGGCATAAACGTAGAACGACTAATGGCGAATCTTGAACAATTTAAAAAGCAGGCAGCGGGTGTAATCGAACAAAGAACCCAGGAAGCAAACGGCGATCCAGAAAAACTGGCAAAAATCGAGACCGCCCAGGTGGAATACGACCAGTATGTGCAGGATATGCAGAAGAAAATAGACGAACTGAGCGTGCAAGCGGCAACGAATGAGCAAAGCGCTCCTCCACAGAATAGCCCATAAGCACCCCCCCCTACTCCACATTCTGCACCTGCTCGCGGATGCGCTCGAGTTCGTTCTTTGCGTCAAGAATTCGCCGGGTGATGTCCAGGTGCTGCGATTTGCTGCCGACCGTGTTCAACTCGCGGTGAATTTCCTGGCAGAGAAAATCCAGTTTCCTGCCTACCGGGCCCACTTCGGCCAGAATTTTTTCGAATTGCTCCAGATGACTGGCGAGCCGCGTGAGCTCCTCCGCAATGTCGCAGCGGTCGGCGAACAAGGCGATTTCGCGCAGCACGCGTTCATCGTTCAAATCAATCTCCAGCCCAATCTGTTTCAGGCGCGCGTGCAAACCTTCGCGGTAGCGTTCAATGGACGTCGGTGCGAGCGGCGCAATTTCCACGCTGACTTTTTTCAACAATGCGATGCGGGCGGCCATGTCCCGCTTCAAGGCGTCGCCCTCGCGCTGGCGGGCCGCGATCAATTGCTCCAGCGCGGCGGCCACGGCTTTTTCCACGGCGGGCCGGGCATCCTCCGCGGGCGGTGTGGAGGTCTTCGACCGCGAATCTTCCGCCAGCCGCAGCAGAAACGACAAATCAGTCTCAAATGGCACATTGAACCGTTCCGCGAGCACCCGAATTTTTTCAAACTCTTTTTCGATGGCCTCGACGTTCCACGCCGGTTCCGGCGCAGCCTGCGCGGCCAGCGGCTCGCGCAAGGTAATCGTCAGCCGCACCGCGCCGCGGTGAAGTTTCGCTTTCGCGAGTTCACCCACCAACCCTTCGAGCGCGTTCCATTCCCGCGGCAGCGAGACGTTGATTTCCAACCCCTTGCGGTTGACCGACGACGCCTCGGCCAAAACCTCTCGGCCCGCTACGCCTGCCAGCGCCGCCGTACCCGCACCATATCCGGTCATGCTTTGCATAAATTATTTCTTTTTTCCGTCCAAAATGCGTTGAACTTCCTGCACATCCTTGTCGCCCCGCCCCGATAGACTTACCACCAAAATCTCCTCGCGCTTCATCTGCGGCGCGCGTTTCACCGCATACGCCACCGCGTGCGAGCTTTCCAGCGCGGGGATAATCCCTTCGAGTTCACAGAGCAATTGAAACGCCGCCAGCGTATCCGTATCCGTCGCATAACCATAACCGATGCGGCCCTGGTCGCGGTAATACGCGTGCTCGGGGCCCACCGCCGCATAGTCCAGCCCGGCCGACACCGAATGTGTGCCGAGGATTTGCCCGTCGTCGTTTTGCAGCAGGTAGGTCATGCAGCCTTGCAGCACGCCGAGTTTCCCGCCCGCAAACCGCGCCGCGTGTTCACCGGGATTAATGCTGCGGCCTCCGGCTTCGATGCCGGTGAGCTTCACGTTTTCGTCCTCAAGAAAATCAAAAAACAGCCCGATGGCGTTGCTGCCGCCGCCTACACACGCGGCCATTTCGTCCGGCAGCCGGCCCTCGGCAGCCAGGATTTGCGCGCGGGCCTCGCGCCCAATCACGCGGTGGAAATCGCGCACCATCATCGGGTACGGGTGCGCGCCATAGGCCGTGCCCAAAATATAATGCGTCGTGCGCACATTCGTCACCCAGTCGCGCATCGCTTCGTTGACCGCTTCCTTCAACGTCTTCTGCCCGGCTTCGACTCCGCGCACTTCCGCGCCCATCAGCCGCATGCGGTACACATTCAGCGCCTGCCGCCGCATGTCCTCCGCGCCCATGTAAATGACACATTCGAGGCCAAACTTCGCCGCGACCGCCGCCGTGGCCGTGCCGTGCTGGCCCGCGCCCGTCTCGGCAATCACGCGCTTCTTGCCCATCTTGCGCGCCAGCAGCGCCTGGCCGAGCACATTGTTGATCTTGTGCGCGCCGGTGTGCAGCGTGTCCTCGCGCTTCAAATAAATTTTTGCGCCGCCGAGGTGCTTGGTCAGCCGCTCGGCATAATACAAACCCGTCGGTCGTCCCGCGTAGTTTTTGAGCAGGTCGGCAAAATCTTTCTGGAACGCGGCATCGTCCCGCGCGGCGCGGTAGGCCTTTTCGAGGTCCAGCAGTGGCGTCATAAGCGTCTCCGGCACATAGATGCCCCCGTACACGCCAAAGTGCCCCCGCGCATCCGGCAGCGACGTCGGGTTGGTTTTCAGTGGCGTGCCCTCCGTAGCCTTGGCGAAGGAGGGTGCGGTTACGGCGGTGTTCATCGGAATGGGCCAGTGTAGCCCCTTTCCAGACCGGGGCAAGACGCTTTGGGCAATCCCAAACGGATTGCATCATCCAGCCCGGGGTTGCGAGGCACGAGCTACCCCGGGTCAAAGGATAAACGAATCCTCAGCCCTGAAAAGGTTGCCTCTTGTTTATACCCAACCTATCCAACCCATCAAACCGACCCAACGCATCCAACCCATCGCTCCAGCTTAACAATGTTTTCTGCTAGAGTTTGAGGCCCTGGCCCATGCGCGCCAGCGGGTGGGGTCGGGCCTCCGGACCGACCTAGCTCTTCCTCAATCACCAATCCATCGCAAAAATCCTCTTCTGTCAGACCAGTCAGGGCCAGTCCGACCCTGTCAGGCCAGAAAAAAAATAAAAAAATTCTCTTTTTGTAGGGGCGCAGGCTTGCTGCGCCCGCTTTGGCCCCGCTTGGCCTTCACCGAGCCTTCCACTCAAAAAATCCTTCCCCCGCGCCCGCCAAGCCGCTAGTTTGGGCGTTTGCTTATGAAGAAAATGACCCCCTTGGAAGAGTTGCGCCATTCGTCCGCCCACGTCCTGGGCGCCGCCGTCCTGCGCCTGTTCCCCACGGCCCAGCTCGACATCGGCCCGCCGACCGACACGGGGTTCTACTACGACTTCGACCTCGACCACAAATTCACGCCCGAGGACCTCGAGAAAATCGAGAAGGAGATGCGCCGCATCGCCGGCGAAAACCAAAAATTCGAGCGCATCGAGGTCCCGCGCGACGAAGCGGAGAAAATCATCGCCGCCACCGGCCAGACCAAATACAAGCCCGGCCGCCTGGCCGACATCCCCGCCGGCGAAACGATTTCCTTCTACAAAAACGGCGAGTTCACCGACCTCTGCGCCGGCACCCACGTGCCCGCCACGAGCAAGATCAACGCGTTCAAGCTCCTCTCCATCGCCGGCGCCTACCACCGCGGCGACGAAAAGAACGCCCAGCTCCAGCGCATCTACGGCACCGCCTTCCCCAACCGCGAGGAACTCGACGCCTGGCTGAAAATGCAGGAAGAGGCCAAAAAGCGCGACCACCGCAAAATCGGCCACGACATGGGGTTGTTTTTGATTGATGACGAAGTCGGCCAGGGGCTCGTGCTCTGGCCGCCGGCCGGCGCGACCATCCGCCAGGAATTACAGAATTTTATTTCCGAGGAATTGCGCAAAAGCAATTATCAACAAGTCTTCACGCCGCACATCGGCAAACTCGGTCTCTACCGCACCAGCGGCCACTTTCCGTATTATCAGGAATCCCAATTTTCACCCATCGTTGAACGCGAGGAATTGGCAGAACTCGCGAAAGAAGGCTGCACCTGCGCAGAATTGTCCAACCGGCTGCAACGCGGCGAAGTGGATGGCTTTTTGTTGAAGCCAATGAATTGCCCGATGCACATTCGGATTTTCGCGAGTCGCCAACGCTCTTACCGCGATTTACCCATCCGCTTAGCCGAGTTCGGCACGGTGTATCGCTGGGAGCAATCCGGTGAACTCAACGGAATGACACGAGTGCGCGGATTCACCCAAGACGACGCCCATCTTTTTTGCACAGAAGATCAAGTTCCACTGGAGGTGCAAGGCTGTCTTGCGCTCGTGAAAATCGTTTTCGCCACTCTTGGCATGAGTCAGTATCGCATCCGCGTGGGTTTGCGTGACCCGGCTTCGACGAAATATGTGGGCGAACCTGAAAACTGGAACAAAGCTGAGAACGCATTGCGCGATGCCGCCAAGATGCTGAACGTATCGTTTACAGAAGAACCGGGTGAAGCGGCGTTTTACGGACCAAAAATTGACTTTGTGGTGCGCGATGTGATTGGCCGCGAATGGCAACTGGGCACCGTACAGGTAGATTACAACCTGCCCGAACGATTCAAACTGGAATACATTGGCGCAGACGGCAATGCACACCGACCCGTGATGATTCACCGGGCTCCCTTTGGTTCGCTCGAGCGATTTTGCGGCGTGCTCATCGAGCACTTTGCCGGCAATTTCCCGACGTGGCTCGCGCCCGAGCAGGTCCGCCTGCTGCCGCTCAATGACGACCTGACCAGTTTCGCGAACGAACTCGCCACGCAATTGCGCGCCGACGGCGTGCGCGCCACCGTGGATGCCCATTCCGACAAGCTCGGCGCCAAGATCCGCCGCGCCGAAACGGAAAAGGTCCCGCACATGCTCGTCCTTGGCGCGAAGGAAAAGGAAAGCGGCCAGATCTCCGCCCGCTCCCGCGTCAACAAAGCGATGGAAGGCACCTTCCCCTTCGCCCAGTGGCGCGAACTATTGAAGACCGAAATCGAAACCCGCGCCCTGCCGATGGTGAAGATTTAAAGGATTAAACCGCAAAGGCGCAAAGAAGAATGGAGGTTTTCCCTTTGCCTCCTTCGCGGCTTTGCGGTAAAAATCGCCCAATGTTGCGTGAGGCGATTTCGCGTCTGGCCCGGCAGCCCGCGCTGGCCGCGGTGGTGCTCTTTCTGGCGGGCGTGGCCTTCACTGCCCTGCCTTCTCTGCGCTATGGCGCCCCTCTGCCCGCGCTGCACGATGAATACGGCTACCTGTTCCTTGGCGAAACGTTTGCGCGCGGCCGGCTGACCAACGACCCGCCGCCGGGACCGCCGGAGTTTTACGCGACCTTCCACGAGTTCATCACGCCGCGCTACATTGCCAAGTTTCCGCCCGGCCAGGGCATGGCGCTCGCACTGGGCATATTGCTCGGTCATCCCATCATCGGCATCTGGCTGGTGAATGGGCTCTGGGCCATCGCGCTGGCATGGATGCTGCGAGCGGTCGCGCCGCCGCTCTGGGCCAATGGCGGCGCGCTGGCGGCGGTCATTGGCTATGGCGCGATGACTTATTGGGGCTACTCCTATTGGGGCGGCAGCGTGCTGGCGCTTGGGGGAGCATTGACCTTCGGCGGGGCGCTGCGCTTGTGGCAACGCGAGGGGAATCCCATTACTGCCGCCGCGTGGGCCGGCGTGGGCTGCGCAATCATGGCGCTCACGCGCCCACTCGATGGATTCATCTTCGCCCTGTTTCCGGCGGGGATGATAGCCTGGACCCTCTGGCGCGACCGAGCCGGAATGTTGAAACGGATGCTGGCTTTCGGACTACCGGTGGCGGTGGGCGTAATGTTGATGCTCGGCTACAACATCGCGACCACGGGTAGCCTGTGGCTTTTTGCCCACCGGCTTTACGACCAAACCCAGGTGCCCGGGCTCGCTCTTTTCGTCTGGGAAAAACCCGCACCCGACCCGCCCGGCCTGCCGGATTTTCTCGCCCGCTACGAACGAATCTTTGGAGGCAACATGGGCGCGGATCCGCTGACTTGGGCCCAGTATTTGGCCAATCTAAAAAGGTTTTCCCTCGCACAATTCGATTTTCTCTTCCCGATTTGGATTTGGCCGCTGCTGGCTTTGGGTTTGGCCACCGCTTACGCGGCACGCGACGGCCCCGCGCGGCTGGCGCTGTTGAGCTTGCTGTTCATCACCTTCCCCTTGCTGACGCTTCGGTTTTACGGATTCGCGCACTACGCCGCGGCATGGACTGCTCCAGCGTTGCTCTTGATTGTTCGTGGCGCCCAACAGCGAAAGATTCTTTGGAGCGGCTTCGGCGCAGCCTCCCAATACCCATTCTGGATTTGCGCGCTGATTTTAAGCGTCTGGCCGCTCCTCGCGACGGCCAATGAAATCACCCGCGGCTACCCGCAATGGCTGAGCTTCCCCTGGGTTTATGACCGCGAGGAAGTGCGCGAGGATCTGGCTGACCTAGCCCAGCAAACCGGTCACCCGCAAATGGCCATTGTGGTTTACGCGCCCAACCACGACCCCCACGCCGAATGGGTTTTCAATTCGCCCGACCCGCTGGAGCAGGACGTTTTATGGATTCGGGCCCAGGGTCCGGCGCGCGTGCCTGAATTGGCCAAACTTTTCCCGCATCACGATGAATGGCTGGTTTTCGTAAAGGCCAACGGCACTCTGGACCATCGCGATAAAGTCAAGCTGCCCGGCGCCGTCGAGGAGAACGCCGCCGCCGCAGTCAAAAAATGATTCCCATGCGCGCCTGCGTCCAATTTCTCCGCCAATGGGCCGTCCGACCGCTCCTGCTCTACCCGCTGCTCTTTGTCGCCGGCGTGATGGCGTCCGCCCTGCCCATGCTGCGAACCGGTTTTGTGCTGCCGCAGGAGTACGACGAATTCGCGCACCTGCTCGGTGCGGAAACTTTTTTGCACGGCCGCCTCGCCAACCCGCCGCATCCGCTCGCGCCGTTTTTTGAGACCATGCATGTTTTACAGCAACCGACCTATGCGTCGAAATACCCGCCGGGCCAATCGCTGCAACTGGCGGCGGGGATGCTCCTGGGTCATCCGATTTTTGGCGTGTGGATCACGATCGGGCTGCTGGCCGTCGCTACGGCCTGGATGCTGCGCGGGCTGGCGCCGGCGACGTGGGCCGCGCTGGGCGGGCTGGTCTTTTCCTGGCAATGGGGCGCGCTGACGTATTGGGGGCGCACGTATTGGGGCGGCAGCTTGTTTGCCCTGGCCGGGATGCTCGTTTTCGGCGGCGCGGTGCGATTTTGGAAAAAACCAAGTTTATTGGCAGCCGCTTGGGCGGGCGTGGGCGCGAGTATCATGGCGCTGACCCGGCCCTATGAGGGATTGTGGTTTTGCGCCGTACCCGCACTGACAATGCTGGTGGCGTCGGTAAAATGGAAAGCCGTGGATGGAACATGGAAAAATAAAATGCTTATGGTTGCAGCCGCCCTACTGCCAGTGGCGGCGGCCCTGGTGTTTTTGCTGATAGATAACCACGCGGTGACTGGCAACGCGCTGAAGTTTCCGCACCAACTTTATCAGGAGCAACAAATGCCCGATGTAGGCGTATTTGTCTGGGACCACCCCGGCCCCGCGCCAGCAGGCCGCAATCCCGAAATCTCCTACCAATTGCACCGCTTCAACCCCGAGGCAGTGTTTGCGCCGAGGGTCAATTTCACCGATTTGATTCGCGCCCACACCTCCGTGGTGGTTACCCGGGTGGGCGGATTCTTTCTCGGCAATCTCTTCTGCCTCGGACTGGTGGGGGCCATGGTGAGCGGCCAGGCGTGGAAACGCCCTACCGGGCGAATGGCCCTCACGTGCTTGGCGTGCCTGTTCCCGATGCTGCTTACCCTGCGATTTTTTGGATTTCCCCATTACGCGGCCGCGTGGGCCGCGCCGCTGGCAACGTTAATCATCCTGGGCTTTCGCGGGCTGGCCGCAGTGCACTGGCCGGGCCGCTGGCTGATGCCTGCTATGCTTGGACTCGCGCTCATCGGTTGGCCGGTCGTGATTTTGTTCCAGCAAACCCAGCAAGGCGACGCACCCCAGCTCTGGGTCGTCAGCCGACTGGAGGTGACCAACCAACTGGAAGACCAGGCCGCCCAAGAGGGACGCGGGCAAGTGGTATTTGTGATGATGGCCGAGGGCCAGCCGGCCTTTGCCGAGTGGGTTTACAATGGCGCGGATATTGACGCCCAAACGGTGATTTTTGCCCGGAGCCTCGGCCCGGCCCGCGACGTTGCCGTCGCCAAATACTACCCCAAGCGCCGTCTCTGGCAGGCCTGGCTGAAACCCGATGGTGAACTCGACCGTTTGACGCCTTATGACCCCACGGCAAAATCCACTCCGCCTGCGACGAAAGATTGACGCCGCCGCGTTTAACCCAAACGCTAAAGCGCTGCCATGAACCTTGTCTGTCTCGACCTTGAAGGCGTGCTCGTGCCTGAAATCTGGATCGCCGTCGCTGAAAAAACCGGGCGGCCCGAACTGCGCCGCACCACCCGCGATGAGCCGGACTACGACAAGCTCATGCGCTACCGGCTGAAGCTCTTGGACAAACACGGCATCACGCTGCCGCAGATCCAGGAAGTCATCGGCTCGCTGCGCCCGCTTGAAGGCGCGCTCGACTTCATGCAGTGGCTGCGGTCGCACACGCAGGTCATCATCCTCTCCGACACCTTCGAGCAATTTGCCACGCCCTTGATGAAGCAGCTCGGCTGGCCCACCCTGCTCTGCCATGAACTAGTTGTCGCGCCAAGTGGCCGCATCACCGGCTACCAACTGCGCATGCCGGACCAAAAACGTCATGCGGTCGAAGCCTTGCGCGGGCTAAATTACCATGTTATCGCTGCGGGCGATTCGCACAACGACTTGGCCATGCTCCAGGCCGCAAATCACGGTATTTTGTTTCGACCAACCGCTGCCTTCGCCGCGGCAAACTCCCATTTTCCCGTCACGCGGGACCACGCCGCCCTGCGCGCAGAAATCGAAAAATTGCTGAAATGAAAAAAGTTCTGAAAAAACCAGCAGTTGAATATGGCCGTTACGCGGCGCGTGGCGCCTCCGCCACGAAGGCGGATGTGCATGCGGCGGTGGATAAGCTCGACCGCGGGCTTTTTCCGGGGGCCTTTTGCAAAATCACGCCCGACTACCTCACGGGTGATGCGACGAAATGCAACATCATCCACGCCGACGGCTCGGGCACCAAGGCGCTGATAGCCTACCTGCATTGGCGTGAAACGGGTGATGCACGAGTTTTTCGCGGGATTGCGCAGGACAGCCTGGTGATGAACCTCGACGACCTGTTGTGCGCCGGCGCAACCGGCCCCATTGTTTTTTCCAGCACTATTAATCGCAACGCACGGCGTTTCCCCGCCGGGCCGCTTGCGGAGCTTATCGCCGGACACGAGGAATTTTTGACGAAATTGCGCAAGCTCGGCATCAAGGCCGTCAGTGGTGGCGGCGAGACGGCGGATGTGGGCGACCTGACCGCAACGCTTACGGTGGATTCCTGCGCCGTGGTGGTGATGCGCCGGAAGGACGTAATCACAAATGAAAAATTGCGTCCAGGACTGGCCATCGTTGGCTTAGCTTCGTTTGGGCAGGCCAATTACGAAGCTGCGCCGAATAGCGGCATTGGCAGCAACGGCCTGACCAGCGCGCGCCATGATTTGCTGGGTTCTTATTACTGCAAAAAATATCCGGAGACTTTCGACGCCCAAATTAAAAAGTCTCTTGTCTACTCCGGGCCGTACCGGCTGGAGGATAAACTTCCGGACGCCAAGGGCCTGACCGTCGGAGCGGCATTGCTGAGCCCGACGCGCACCTATGCACCGGTGATAGCACGTTTACTGCGCGAAAACCATGGCGCCATCGCCGGTTTGGTGCACTGTTCCGGCGGTGGGCAAACCAAGTGCCTGCGGTTTGGTCGAGGGCTGCATTTTGTCAAAGACAACTTATTTCCGCCGCCAGCTATTTTCCGCGTGATTCAAAAAGCCAGCGGCACCTCCTCCCATGAGATGCACCGTGTTTTCAACATGGGGCACCGCATGGAAGTGTATTGCCGCCCGGCGGATGCGGAGTGGATCATTGCCACTGCCCAGGCGTTCGGCATTGAATCACGGGTTGTCGGCCAGGTGGGCGCTTCTCGCCGCCCCGACGAATCGAATCATGTGACCCTGAAAGCCGGTGGACAGACGTTGGAATACGCTCTGGCGGGTTGATGATTAGCTTTCGATTGCACCAATTTTGCATTCCGTCTCGGGTAAATTTCCGTTAAGCTGGTTGGATGCTCCTAACCGTCGTCCACTACGGCGACCCCGTCCTGCGCCAGCGTGGCGAGGACGTGACGGTGTTTGACAAAAAGCTGGCCGCCTACGCCCACGACATGCTCGAAACGATGGTCGCGAACGAGGGCATCGGTCTGGCGTCGCAACAAGTGGGCCAGGCCCGGCGTTTGTTTGTGGCGGACTTGTTGAGTCGCACCGCCGAAGCTGAAAATGTCATTCATGATGGCAAAGCCGTCCCGCCTGCGCTGCTGATGCCGCTGGTGGCGGTGAACCCAAGTGTCGAATTCCTGCCCGGCAAAAAGCACGAAGTCGAGGAGGGCTGCCTGTCATTCCCTGAAATTCGCGGCAAGGTTATCCGCCCCTTTGCCGTGCGTCTGCGCTACCAGGATTTGCAGGGCAAGCCGCATGTATTGGAAACCACCGGCCTCTTCGCCCGCGTCATCCAGCACGAATTTGACCATGTCGAAGGCGTGCTCTTCATTGACCGCATGGATGCCGACTTCGTGAAAGAAATTGAGCCAGAACTCAAGAAACTCAAGCGGCAGACGCGAGCGGCAGCGAAGAAGGCCAAGTAGGTCACCCTTTTGCAGTTAACAATCGCAGGGCGCGTTCGACATCGGGGCGGCGAACATAAGCGAGAGGCTTAACAATAATTGCACGATGCGTTTTGCCTTCATTATCTGTCCACTGTATGGCGGTGCGGCGAAGCGGACAAGTGGGGTCTGGGCAATGCGGTTCTTCCTGGACTTGCACCGCAGCACCCAAAGGCAAGCCAAGGATTTCGCCGATCCACGTCTGAATCTGCGCCGTCATTTTGCAGGCTGTCTGGCTTTATGCGCAGCAGCGACTTGGATGTACTTTTCCGCTGATTCACGCAACGCGGCGCGTTCCTCGGCAGTCAAGGCGCGCACCACCCGGGCGGGCGCGCCAAGCACCAATGAACCCGGTCGAATCTTGGTGCCCTTCGTCACCAGCGCACCAGCGCCCACCAGTGATTGCGCGCCGATGACCGCGCCGTCGAGGATGGTCGCGTGCATGCCAATCAGGCATTCGTCCTCAATCGTGCAGGCATGGACCATTGCAAGGTGGCCAACGGTG
Organism: uncultured Opitutales bacterium; assembly: GCA_964499725.1. GTDB lineage: Bacteria > Verrucomicrobiota > Verrucomicrobiia > Opitutales > JABDGR01 > JABDGR01. The sequence goes on along the minus strand of CAZCMU010000013.1, from coordinate 681 downwards.
ACGTACCGCCCAATAATGGCTGGAAATTCGTCAGCGAGATGGACAACCGTACCATCCTGGATGTTCGTCCCCTCGCCTACTTCAATATAGTTGATGTCGCCGCGCAGCACGGCCGCCGGCCACACACTGCAGTGCGCGCCCAACCGCACGTCGCCTATGACCGTCGCCTGCGGGGCGACGTAGGCGGTGGGGTCAATCTGTGGCGGCTGACCCAGGAATTGGGCCAATCGTTGCGCGAGAGCTGGGTCAGGGTTGGGCACGACGGGTTTTCAGCAAGTCCTCGACGGTAAAGTGCAGGATGTACTTTTCCTTAAAATACTCGTCCTGAAAAAAGGCCTCGAGAAAGAATTTCTGGCGCGGCTCGACCCCGAGCGCCGCCAGCTCAGCGGTCAGGTCGCCGCCCTTCCACATCAGCAAGCCGTTGACCAGGGAATGCCTGGCACCCGGTCGCAGCCGCCCGTGAATCCAGCCGACAAATTCCGGGAGCGCCGCCACCGCCCGGCCCAAGACAAAGTCAAAATTGCCCGTGATGGTTTCCGCCCGGGCGTTGCGGACTTCGACGTTTTTCAGGTTTAAACGCTTCACCATGTCCTCCACGGCGCGGATTTTCTTGCCGACGGAATCCACCAGCAAAAATTTGGCCTGGGGATAACAAATGGCCAGCGGCAACCCCGGCAATCC
>CAZCMU010000012.1:0-27307 GCA_964499725.1 uncultured Opitutales bacterium | reverse complement strand
CCAACTCGCCCCAGGCGACCTGGGTGGCGAATTGCTGGATGGTCTTCATCACCATTGGGCCGCGCCAGGCCACGGGCGTGTTTTCTTCAATGAGCAGCCCCATGGACATCATGCGCACGCCAAAATTCTCCACCGGTTGGAGCAATTCGCCTTCAATTTCCGGGCGGACGTTGACGCCGAGCATGAGCGGCACGGAGGGGCCGTAGATGTCACAGTCCATCAGGCCGACGGCACGCGGGTGGCCTTGCTTGGCCAGCAATTGGGCAAAGGCGCAGGCGAGGTTGACGGCGAAAGTGCTTTTGCCGACGCCGCCCTTGCCACTGGCCACGGCGATGCGGTAGCGGACTTTTTGCAGTTGTGAGGGCATGGCAGCCTGGCCGCCCGGCGCGGCGGGGCCGGGCGTCTTGGCGGGGATTTTCACGGCGACTTCCACGTCCGCGGATTGGATGCCCGGCACCGCGCGCAAGGCGGCGGAGGCCTCGTCGTGTAATTTTTTGGGAATGGCCGGGTCGGCGGTGGTGACTTCCAGCCGCGCGCGGGCGACTCCGGCCACGGCCTCTGCGGAGCGCACCAGCCCGAACGAGACGATGTCCCGGCTGAAGCCGGGATACTTTACGCCGCGCAGGGCATTGAGCAGAACTTCCGAGGAAACATCCATCCAAGCAGTTTCGGGGTTTGAGTTTCGGGTTTCGAGTATAAAAGTGGCAAGATTGCGACCCGGATGGATTCGGTGACGGCCACCTTCAGGCTCGCCATAGCCCGGGGCTTACCGATACAAAACCCTGCCCCGTAATGACACCGGAATTGCCATCGGAGCCTACTCCGCCCCCCAGCCCTGCGCCGGAATCGATACCGGAGTCTCCGCTCCCCCAGACAAAGGCCGCAGTCGTGGAGCCTCCAGTGCCGACTCCGGAGGCCGCCGCGTGTACGATAGGTGTATCGCCGCCGCCGACCACGAAACCAACCGCGGCCAAACCAGCCTCCAATCCGCCCGTCCGGCAATTTGGGCCATGGTTGAAAAAGGCCGCGCGGGTGGCCGAACCGCTGTCGGTGGCTGGAGTGTTTATTTATTTGCTGGCAAAGAGTTGGATGCGCTGGCCGGACCCGTTGATTGACTTTCCGCGCGATCTGTACATCGCGTGGCGGGTCAGCGCCGGCGACACCTTGTACGAAAAAGTGCAGAATGGGCATGCGGCAGTGGCGAGCTGGTACGGGCCGCTGGCCCATTTGGTGGAAGCGGCCGGTTTTCGTATTTTCGGCGTGGGGATGGATACGATTGTATGGATGAATGTGGCGTTGACCGTGGGCATTTTGCTTTTGCTGCGGGGCATTTTTGGCGCCATCGGCCACCGCTTTTCCGTCTGGTTGTGCTCCATGATTTTTTTATTGGTCTTTCTGGTCTGCCACCTGGTGGACATTGGCAATTATAACTTCATCACGCCGTACGTTGCGCAAACGACCTATGGACTGGCCGGCCTGTTATTGGTGCTGTGGGCGCTGCTAGGGCATTTGCGCTCAGACTGGGGTTGGTGGTTGTGGCTGGCGGGAGTGGGCTTGGGTATTGCTTATCTGGACAAGCCCGAGCCGCTGCTGGCTGCGGCCGGCGCGCTGGGCGTCTATGGCGCGGCGCGATTGGTGCAACGGTGCCGGCAGACAACTTCCGGTGGTGGCTGGCGCAAAGCGGTAACGTTGGGGTGGACCTCTTCCGTGTGGCTGGCGGTCGGTTTTTTGACAACGTGGGTGCCGGTGTTTATTTATTTCCTCACCAAAGGCGGGGCTGGTTATGCGCTGCGCGCGACCGACTGGGTGACTTACACCATGGTGTCGGATTCCTTCCGCAAGACGGTGGCCAATTCGCACATTTTTTCACTGTTTTTTGGGTTCGACCGGCCGCTGCAAAATTTCCTGAGCCACTTGCAGGGGAGCGTGTTACTTTTGCTGGTCTGCGGGGTGATGGTGGCGGCTTCGCGGGCCTGGGCGGGCGCGACAAAATTCAGCTTTTGGTGGTGGTGGGGGCCGCTGATGGTGGTGGCCACGGGCGGTTTGGGCGCCTGGCTGGGCGCGCAACTTGGGAATTGGAATGAAATCGGGGTGGTGTTTAATTTTTCCACCATAATTATCACCGCAGTAGTGGTGGGTTGGTGCGGATGGGCGGCCTGGCAGGACCGGGCGGACTTTACGCGGGCGCTGGGCCTGGCGGTAATTGCCACTCCGGCGACCCTGATGGTGGCGCGCATGATATTGCACGGGCGAATTTACCATTACGGCTTTTTCATGGCGCCGCTGGCGGTGTTGTTGACCGTGCATTTGGTGGTGGTCGAGGGCGCGGGAACGGGGGCGGGCCAGCGCCGGCGCAACTGGCTGCTGCCGGTTGTCTTTGCCGCGGTGGCGCTGGACGGCGGCCTGTCGTTGACCAAACTGTCGTTGCACCTCTACTCATTAAAGACCTTTGAGGTTGGCACTGGTCGCGATCGCTTTTACACCTTTGCGCCCGGGCCGCCAGCAGGCTTGCCCGTGGAGCCGGGGGGCTTTTATTCATCGCGGGGCTTATATCTCAAGCTCATGCTGGAGGAAGCGGCGAAGGCTTTGCCGAAGGCCAGGACCATCATCGCGTTTCCGGAAACGGCGGCGATCAACTATCACCTGCGCGTGCCCTGCCCGGTGGCGGAAGTGGAGTTTCACCCCACCGGACTGGGCTTTGTGGGGCCGGAGCATGTGCTGGATGAACTGAAAGCGAATCCACCGGACGGAGTGTTTTTCTACATGCGGGACATGCTGGAATACGGCGTACCGTATTTTGGTTATGACGAGGGGAGCGGCCTGGCCATTCTGAATTGGCTGGCGGGACATTATACTTTGATCTGGAATGTTGACCCGCATTCGCAAATGTATGGCAACATTCCGCTGACGCCCACGGGCGACGCCATTGACTTTCTGGTGCCCGGTACCGCCGCCCAGTTGCCCTCGGCCGAGCAATTGATGAATGCGGCAGGCGCAAAATGAAAGGTTCGCCCAATGCTCTCGACGGGGCCAAGGCGATGGATTGGCCTCCCGCCGGGAGTGGGGGAATATTGTCGCAATGAGTAAAAGGAAAAAAGCGAAGCCCGGCATGGTGAAGCGCCCCAGCTCGCCGGTAACGCCGGGTCCGTCGGCGGTGCAGAACCGCTCGAAGCCAATCCCTTGGAATACCTTGCTCGCGGTTGGAGAGCCGTTGTCGGTCGCGTTTTTTTTCATCTATCTGTTGTCCCAGAGCTGGCTGCGCTGGATGGATCCGCTGATAGACTTCCCGCGTGATTTATATTATGCATGGAGGCTGTCCGAGGGCGATTTGTTGTATCGGCAACTGGCGAATTGGTACGGGCCGCTGGCGCAATTGGCGCAAGGTGCGGCATTCCGGCTCTTCGGCGTGGGGATAGACACCATCGTGTGGACAAATATCGCGTTGACCGCGATGGTGTTGTTTTTGCTGAGGGATGTTTTCCGCACGCTGGGCAATCGGTTGTCCGGCTGGCTGGCCACAGTGATATTTTTGGGGGTGTTTGCGTTCGGGCATTATACCTCGCTGGCCAATTACAATTTTCTCGCGCCCTATGTGGCGCAATCCACCTACTCCTTCGCGGGGCTGGTCGTGGTTTTGTGGGGCCTGGTGCATCACCTGAAAACGGAGCGCCCGCAATGGCTGGGTATCGCGGGGCTGGGGCTGGCGGTGGCCTATCTGGACAAACCGGAGGCGTTGCTGGCGGCCTCGGGATCGTTGGGGATTTATTTGTTGGCGCAGGTCTTGCGCGCGGCGCGGTTGCAACCGCCAGTGGTGGACTGGCGTGGCGCCGGCCGGTGGCTGGGTCCGGCGGCTGGTTGGGTGACGGGAGGCTTTTTCAGCCTCTGGCTGCCGGTATTTTTATATTTTTTGCTGCGGGGCGGATTGCGCTACGCAATCTTGGCGACCAACTTTGTGCCGTATTCCGTGCTGGCCGGCCGGTTTCGTCACACCCTAATGACCGCGCATGTGCAGCAAGGTTTTTTTGGCTTTGATCAGCCATGGACGAATTTAGTCCGGCAAGCGATGGCGGGTGCCGCTTTGGTGATGGTCTGCGGGGTTATGACCGTGACGTCACGGGCGTGGACCCGCGCGCCAAAATTCAGCGCCAGGTGGTGGGCCCTGCCGGTGGTGGCCGCCGCCGCGGGTGGCGTTGGCGGGTGGCTGGCGGAATATCAGGCGGGGCGCTGGCTGGAAATCGGCGCATCGGTCGTCTTCCCAGCGATACTCGCAGCGATCTTGGCAACGGGCTGGAGCCTCTGGTCGGCATGGACGGGTCGCGGCGACTGGAAGCGCCCGCTGGGACTGGCGGTGGTGGGGGTGCCGGCGGCATTGATGCTGGCGCGAATGGTGTTAAATGGGCGTGTTTATCATTTCGGATTTTTCATGATGCCGCTGGCGGCGCTCTGGCTCGTGCATGTGATGGTGGTTGAGGGGGCGCGTCCAGTGGCCGGCAGCCTTCGCGCCAACGTTTTGCTGCCGGTGGTTTTTTCCTTGCTGGTGCTGGCCGGGACGGTGTCGCTGGCGAGGATGAGTCTGCGTAACTACGCCAGGAAAAATTACGAAATCGGCGAGGGCCGCGATCACTTTTACACCTATGGCACGGATGTATTCAACAATGGCCTGATGGTCAAAGTCATGGAGTCGGCTTTCAAGGAAAAGACGCCGCAGGCCCGGACGTTGGTGATTTTTCCCGAGGGCATCGCCATCAACTACCACTTGCGTGTGCCGACGACGCTGCCGGAACTGGAATTCCAGCCGGTGGCGCTGGCCTACGCGGGCCCGTCGCAGGTGCTGAATGAGTTGGCGGCGCATCCGCCGGAAAGCATCATTTTCTACGACCGGGATTTTACCGAGTTCGGGGTGCCCTACTTTGGCGCGGATGAGGCCAGCGGCCGCAACCTGGTGCTCTGGATTAATGACCACTATTGGGAGGCGGGAGTGGATGGCGAGACCAATAAAACTGTGTCGCGCCACGAACTCGACATCCTCAAACCAAGGGCGCCGGGTACGCGTGGCGTGCAGCTTTTACGAGACGCCAAGGACATCCCTGCTGCGCCTTCTAGCTCGCCATGATTGCGGCAACCCGATTAATGGATTGTCTTAAAACCTGACTTTCATCAGTCCCTTCCGTCATCATGCAAAGCCGGATTCAATTTTCATTTTCTCGTTTCAGTGTGCTGTTATTGCTGGCGACTTTGGGGGTGGCGTTGGTCGGGGCGCTGCCCCGCATTAGCTGGAATGACGGCAGCCGCCTGGCCACCGTGGAATGTCTGGTGGATTACCACACCTGGCAAATTGACCGCTCCAGTTTTCTGCGTTTCACGGGAGACAAGCTGATGATTGACGGGCATTTTTATTCGGACAAGCCACCGGTGCTGGAGCTGGCGATGGCGGCGGTTTATAAGGTGCTCCAATCAACCATCGGTTTGAAGGCTGCGCAAAATCCGGGTCTTTTTTGCTACCTGATGGCGCTGATCTTCAGCGGTTCGGCGTATGTAATTTCAGTTTTTTGCGTGGATCGGCTGGCGGAGCGTTCCGGTCTGCCGGACAAAATCCGCGTGCCGCTCATGGCCAGCTTTGCCTTTGGCACGATTGCCATGACATATAGCCGCGCGGTCAATAACCACATTGAAATGCTGGCAGTCTTGGCCGGCCTTTTTTTATTTTTGGCCAAAAGCGCGGAATTCGGCTGGAAAAGGTTTTCCAAGGGCCAACTTTGTGCCATCGGAACCTTGCTGGGTGCGGGCTACTGCATTGACGTGGGGGCTGGGCCCATCCTGGTCATCAGCGCCGTGGCCTTTATAAGTTACCGCACACGGTCCGTCAGCAGTGTCATCATCGTACTCGCGTCATCCTTTCCCTGGTTCGCACTGCATCACGCCCTGAATTACATGATCGGCGGCACCTTCTTTCCGTTTGAGGGGGTCACCCAATATTTTCTTTATCCGGGCTCGGCCTTCACCTCTTCAGAAGACCTGACCGGCGCGGGTTGGGCGCACCAAGGCATTCGTGATTTTCTTTTTTACGGCTGGGGCCTGTTGTTTGGCGAGCAGGGCTTTATCGTGCATAATCCGGTTCTTTTTCTCGCCATTCCTGCGGCGGTGGCGGGCTGGCGTGACACGATGGAAAAGCGAGGCCTGATTTATTTTTCCATCGGTTTAATTGCAGGCATCTGGCTGCTTTACGCCGCGACCACCCGAAATTATTCCGGCGAATGCTGCTCCATCCGCTGGTTTGTTCCTCTGCTGATCCCCTTTTATTATGTGCTGATTCTCGCGCTAAAGCGGTTTCCCGCCGCTCAAGTGACTCTGCTGATTTTGGCCGGCTGGTCCATGGTGCTGGGCATTCTGCTATGGATTCGCACGCCTTGGACGACGCCGATGGTGCCGAATTTGTGGTATGTCAACGCGGCCGCGCTCCTTTCCTGGCTCGTTTACCGCTGGTGTCGAATTTGGTCAACGCCCTGCAGCCTCGCCACTGACGGCGGCCAGCCGCAGTTCTACACTGCGCTCATGGGTGTAATCATGCAAATGAAGGCTGCTCCTTTGGCGCAGGCAGGCGGGGTGCCGACGATTTCTCCAGCGCATGGGCCGGAGCTTCCCGTGAATCGCTGGCGGGGGCGGTTGTTACTCGCGGCAGAATGGGTGTCGCTTGCGGGCATTTTTGTTTTCCTGCTGGTCGAGAGCTGGCTGAAGTGGATGGACCCGTTGATAGATTTTCCGCGTGATTTGTACCTGGCCTGGCGCGTGAGCGAAGGCGACATGCTCTACCAAAAAGTGGCCAATTGGTACGGACCGCTGCCGCAACTGACCGAAGGCGCAGGCTTCCATGTCTTTGGCGCGGGCATTGATACGATTGTGTGGATGAACATCGTCCTGACGGTCGGCGTGGTGCTGCTGGTGCGGGGGATTTTTGGCGCGCTGGGCAATTCGTTTTCGCGGTGGCTGTGCGTGGTGGTGTTTATCGTCGTGTTTGCCTTTGGCCATTATACTTCGACGGCCAATTATAATTTTATCGCTCCTTACGTGGCGCAATCCACCTATGGGTTTGCCGGCCTGGTGTTGCTGCTGTGGGCCTTGTTGCGGGATGGGAAATCAGCGCGCTTCTGCTGGCTGGGTTTGGCCGGGTTGGGTTTGGCGGTGGCCTATTTGGACAAGCCGGAGCCGCTGCTGGCGTCGCTGGGCGCGCTGGCGGTTTATGGCGTGGCGGGATTTTTGGGCGTGGCTCGAAAAAATCCCGAGGCTCCGGACTGGCGCGGGGCCCTGCGCTGGGCCCGGCGGTCCTTGGAGTGGATAGTGGGCGGATTTTTTAGCCTGTGGCTGCCGGTGTTTCTCTATTTTTTGTTCCGAGGAGGATTCCCCTACGCATGGCTGGCGGCCAACTATGTGCCGCACACTTTGCTGGATGCGCGGTTTCAAGACACCATCGAGCACTCGCATCTGGCCCAGACGTTTATTGGCTTCGACCAGCCGTGGCCGCATTTTATCAACCATTTGGAAGCGGGCGCGTGGTTGGTTTTGGTGCTGGGGATTTTCGTGACCGCAGGGCATTTTTGGCAACGGGCAAAACCGCGCAGCGTGGCTTGGTGGCTTAGTCCGGCAGTCATGGTGGCCGCTGCCGGGCTGGGGGTTTGGTTGGGGGAAAACACGAATCATTGGATGAATTTGGGCGAGGCCATGGTGTTTCCAGCCGTTTTGGCGGCGGTCGCTTGCACCGGTTGGAGCTGGTGGGCGGCCTGGCGGGGGAGAGCGGACGCCGCGCACTGGCAGGGCCTGGCGGTGGTGGGCACGGGGGCGGCGCTGATGCTCGCGCGCATGATTTTGCACGGGCGCATTTACCAGTTTGGCTTTTTTATGATGCCGCTGGCGGTGTTGTTTATGATTCACTTGGTGGTGGGCGAGGCGGCCCGACCAAAGCCCGACCGTCCGCGCGCCCACTGCTTGGTGCCCGCAGTATTTACCTTCCTCGTCCTGTGGGGGGTCGTTTCGCTGGGGAGCATCAGCCTCCGGGTTTACGCCAGCAAGACCGCCAGTGTCGGCGAAGGCCGCGACCGATTTTACACCTACCCCGCGCGGGTCATCAATGGCCGGCTGCTTAATCCCAGCGGCACACTGCTGAATTTGATGATCCATGTGTTCCGCAACAAAACGCCCAATGCCAAGTCGCTGGTGGTTTTCCCCGAAGGCATCGCCGCCAACTACCATTTGCGCGTGCCCAGCACCCTCGCGGAGCTGGAGTTTCATCCGGTGGCCCTGGGCTACATGGGGCCGGATGAAGTGGTGGATGAACTGAAAGACCACCCGCCGGATGCCATCTACCTCACCTACCGCGATTACTCGGAATTCGGCGAAAAATATTTTGCCAGTGACGACGCCACGGGCCGCCCCATCATGGTGTGGATCGCGGCGAACTATGTCCGCGTGGCCAAGGGTGGCCGCACCAGAAACACCGTGACGAGCAACGTGATTGACCTGCTCACGCCCAAACCGCGGCCCGCTGCCAAGCCGCTGGATATTGTGGAGCCAATTATGTGAGGGGCGGGCTCAAGACGCCGACTGTGCGACGCTTTCAGAAATCTGTTTGGCTTTGGCGGCGGCACGGGCGGTTTCGGTTTGCAGGCGGAGTTGCCCGCAGGCGGCGGCGATGTCGTGGCCTTTTTCGCGCCGGAGCGTCACCGACACGCCCGCGCGGCGCAGGATATCCGCAAAGGCATCCTGGCGCTCAAGACTCGGGCGTTTCCACGGCAGGCCCTCGACGGTGTTGTAGGGGATGAGGTTGGCGTGCGCGTGCAGGTCGCTGGCGATTCTCGCCAGTTCATGGGCCTGGGCGGCGCTGTCGTTCACGTCGGCGATAAGGATGAATTCGAGCGTGACCATGCGGCCGTGTTTTTCGGCAAACGTGCGGACGGCAGGCAGCAATTCCGCCAGCGGATACTTGCGGTTGATGGGCATGATTTGCGCGCGCACGTCGTCCGTCGCGCCGTGCAAGCTGATGGCGAGGCGGAAGCCGAGTTTTTCCTCCGCCAGCCGTCTGATTTCGGGCACGAGGCCGGAAGTGGAGATCGTCACGCGCCGCGCGCCAAAGTGCAGGCCCCATTCGGCGTTGAGGATGCGCAGCGCGAGCAGCAAGTTGTCGTAATTGGCCAGCGGCTCGCCCATGCCCATGACGACGATGTTGTCGAATGAGGCCAGTTCGGCGTGGGCGCGCGGTGTGCGAATATCTTCTTGGGTGCAGACGGCGAGCAATTGCGCGACAATTTCGCCGGCGGCGAGGTCGCGCTTCCACCCGGCAAGACCCGAGGCGCAAAAACGACACCCATAGGCGCAGCCGACTTGCGTCGAGATGCAAATGGTCTTGCGCGAGCGGTCCGCGCCCACGCCTTCCATCGGTGCGCGGATGACGACCGTTTCAATCAGCGCGCCGTCGCGCAGTTCGAGGAGGAGCTTGTCTGTCACGTCGGACGAAGTCTTCGTCAGAACAAACCTGGCGGGCGCCACATCAAAAATTTCCGCGAGCCAGGCGCGCAAGGGCGCGGGCAGGTTGGACATGGCTGCGGGATCGAGCACGCGCTTTTTGTAAATCCATTCGAGAATCTGCTTCGCACGGAAGGCCGGCTCGCCATGGGCGACGAGCCGCCCGGTCAGGGATTCGAGCGTTTCGCCAAACAGGATGGGCTTTGCGGGCGCGGCGGGCGTCATACCCCCATTCAGAGAAGGCGAAGCGCGGGCCGCAAGCTTTTCGCAGAAGAATGCTAGGCGACGCGCAGGGACAGGTAATACAATATCAGCCCCAAAGTGGTGAGCACCCAGTAGTCGCGCGGGGCAATCCACCACCATGAAGGTGCGTGCCACCAGACGTCCATGCGCTTGAATTTTGAGAGACCGAAGGCCGGGTTAAAAAGGAACCACCAAAAATCCTCCATGATCCAAAAAATAAAATTGAAGGAAAGCACGCGCAATTCGTGGCCGAGCGACCAAGGGACGAGGCCGCTCAAGAATGGCCAGTGCACAAACACAAATACGAAGGAGAACAAAAACACATGGTAGCCGGTGAGCGGCTTGCCGGAGAGCATGGCCTTGGTCAGCCGGTTGTCCACGCGCCAGGTGGGCAGGTTGGCGGCCCAGCCGTGCGGGCCTTCAATTTGGACTTCGGTGGCCGCCAGCAGCGCGGACAGGACGGCGAGGCCGCCGAAAAACAGCACGTGGTTCACGGTTGTTTTCCTGGGCGGGAGTTGAAAGCGCCGCTGGCGCCGGAATTTTTCCGCATGATGCGGAATGACAGTAGTGAAACAGGCGCAATGTGCAATTATTCCGCGCGCGAAACAAAAAAGTTTGCCTGTTCGTCACAATGCGCGTTCCCAGGAAAACCGCAGGGGGTTGACCGGGGTGGGGAAGCCGGCGGCTTCCTTCTGCTCAAAGAGTTTTGCGTTATGGGTTCGATCCCGTTTGCGGCCCTTGGTCCTGGCATCAGCAACGACCTTGGGCGGAACGACCTTGATGGTGACGTCATCGCGTTCGACAAATTTGGCAACCCGCTTGAGGCGGCGGTAGAAGTCGCTCTCCTCGCGCCCGTAGTTTCCGGCGTAGTCCTCGTCGTAGCCACCGATGGCCAGATATTTGTCCTTGTGGAAAAGCAGGTTGACGAGCGCCTGTTCGGCGACAATTCCGGTCGGCAGCCACACGCGTTTGGGCATATAAAAGCATTCGGGGTCGAGGGGCTGGGATTCGAACAGCGCTTTCGCGTCTTCCGCCGGCAGCAAAGTGTCAATGTCGGACATATAGATCCAGCCCTCGGCGCGGTGGCAGCCGAGGTTGCGCGCGCCGGTGAAGTTCCAGGGGATGTCCTCCTTGATGCGATAGACCTGGAGGGGAAGTTTGCGCGCTTGTTTGCGAATGATGTCGGCGGCGGAAGTTTTGGGGCTGCCATCATCAATGACCAGGATGCGCGGCGGCCGGGCCAATACCCCGGCGTAGGTGCTCCAGCAGTCCAGTTGCATCCTCAGCATCTGGGGGTTGTCGTAATAGAGGAACACCATGTAGGGCGGGATGACGCGGTCGGGAAATGGCGGCGGCACCGCAGCGGAGGAACTGGTAAAGTGGGGGCTCATGATCCGGTTTTGCGGAGGTCGCAAGTGAGGGGGCGGGGTTTGAGTCCGATGAAGCGCAGAATTTTTTGAGAAAACGCTTCCGGCAGGCGGCCGACCTGGCGATTCCCCGTAAACTCTTCGTAATTGACCGTCAGGGCCGCCAGGTGCTGAGAGAATAATTTTGTGTGCCTAGCCTGTTGTTTTTTGACTTCGCGCGCAAGGGCGCGGATGGACGCTTCGGGATAGAGGGCGTTGGGCAGCGGTTTTTCCCCGGTTTTATAATGCGCCCGGGCTTTTGCTCCGTACTTTGCCTTGTTGGCCTCCCACTGGGCGAAGCTCCGCGCCACTGCCTCCGGGTCGCGCAGTAAATGGATGACTTTGAACCGGCTCACGGGCCCGCACAATTGTTCGAAGAGCGGCAATTCCGCATACATCACGATGGCGATATTCACGCGGCCGGCCTGGTTGGTAAAGATGTGTTGATCGCGAAACTTTGCGCCCGGCATTTTTTTACCGCCGAGTTGTTTGTACCGCAACACGCACTCGGAGCGCTTGTGAATTTGGGGATGGCTCGCCAGGCAGCTCTCCAGCACGTGCGTGCCGCTGCGCGGATGGCTCACGATAATCGCGTACGGACTTTCAAATTTTAGCGGCATCGGGAAAGTCGGAGGCAGTTAGCGGGCAACGGGCGTCGAGCGCTCACCGATGTGGCGCAGCCGCGCAAAGTGAGGGTTCTTCGACACGCGGCCCGGCAGCAAGTTGTATTCAAAGCCCAGTTTGTGCGCCACATAGTTGAAGCTGAGCTGGTCGCGGCGCGAATGGGCCTGAATCTCCGCATACCAGGCCTCGTCAAAGCGGCGCATCCGCGGGGTGTGGCGGCGCAGGAGGATGGTGCATTCGGCCAGGCCGTTATTGAGCGGGTAGCCCGCTTCATAGTATTTTTGCATCTGCCGGTCGATGATTTCCGGGCGGTCGAGCTCCTTCTTCATGCAGTACATCCCCTCCTGAAAAATACAGTTGCGCACGGGATGCTTGAAGACGGCGAGGTCGTGCTTGCGCAGGTATTCGCGAGCCCATTTTTGGATGGGCAGCGTGGACTTGATGACAATCGAACCGTCAATCCATAGACTGTATTCTGCGTCGGGGAAAAAACGATGGGGCAGGATTTTGTGGATTTTGGCGTTGCGGCAGGGGTCGCGAAAGCGGTGGTAGATGGGGCGGACTTCCCAGCCGGGCGCGGTGGGGCCGCGGCCCAGAAAAGCCACAAAGTCCGCGTGCTTTCGCCACAGGGCGGGTGGGCGGCGCAGGGGGTCGTAGCCATCGGTGATGGCCGTATATACCACGAAGTTGCTCATGCCGGCGGGTTCTGGTTGCCTGGGGGTTAAAGGGATTGCAGGAAGAGTTTGTAGCGGGCGGCAATCGTATCAATGTGGAAATCGCCCGCCTTCTGCAGGCATTTTTTGCGCAGGTCATTATATAAGGCCTTGTCCTGTTGCAGGGCGCGGACCCATTTCGCGCAGTTTTTGAGACTGGAGAAAATGGTGCACTCCGGCGCGAATTCGCGGTACGCCGGCTCGTCGCTGGAAAGGGACGGCACGCCGAACCCGAGGCAGTTGATGAGCTTGATGCCGGAATTGACCGCGAGGTGGAAATCGAAAAAATTGCGGAGAGCCTCAGCCCGTCGGCGCGGATCCGTCAACCCGATAAAGCGGCGGGGTGGATTATATTGGGCGCGCGCGATGCGCAGGTTCAGGCCGATGCCGGTTTGGCGGAAAATGCGGACGACCTGCACGCGCGTCAGACCCTCCACGCCAAAGGCGTCGTACGCAAAACCAGTCAGCGACGGCATCCAGTGCTGCGCACCCACCCAGACGGGGCGGCGCAGGCCCGGGCGGTTGGGCCGGCCGGTGAAGTTGCAGTGATAATGCGGGATGACCTCAACGCGCCCGTGGTCCTCGAACAGTTCCTGCGTGAGGCTGTTGCTGGCCAGGTACGCGGCGATGTGCTCGCGCGGCGGGGGCAGGTCAATGATGTCCCAGACCACTTTCCCGCGGCGGGCGAGCTGGGCGTATTCGCCGGGCCACAGTTCCGTCTTCACGCAGACAAAGGCGTCATAACCCTCTGGCAACTGACTGGACCGCCGGGCGCCGAGGTGGTAAGCGCAGCCCAGGCGCTTGGCCACGTCCACGCAGCGGATTTGCACGCTGGCCATTTTTTTCGCATCTCCCCCGACAAAAAGCACGCGGCGCAAATCCATGGTTGGGGCAGGGGTAGGCGGAATTTCTAATGTCGGAGCAGGGGGCCGTCAAGCGGCGGACGGAACTGCGACAAGCTTTCTTTTGAGTTGCTTCACCGCTTCCTCGACCGAGGAGGCTGTCACTTCAATTACGGGCCACAGCGAGGCTGCTTTCACCAACGCGGGCGTGGCCTCGGGGTGGCAGACGGTGCAAATAAAAGCCGGGTCGGCGGCCAGTTCCCACTGCATGGCCTTAATCCATTCGCGGAGGCGGCTGACGCGGGCTGGATAATCATTTTTCGTTTCGATAAAGAGTTGGGCGAGTTGACGGTCGAGGTTGCGTTCGCGTCCGAGACCCCGGCCCAGACACAGGCTATGCTCTTGCAGTACGCGGACTACCGCCGCCGGGGCGTGGAGATTCACCACGCGCAAGTCCGGTCCGGGTGGATTCCAGAATTTACGCGGCTGCATCGCGCCGTAAACATCGGAATGGCTGCGCTCCTGGCCGATGAGAAAAAATTCCGGCGCATAAACCTTGTGCGACAATTGCATCGAGGGGTCGCGGCCCATGATCCAGTCGCAATGGGCGCGGCCCTTGAACCGGCCGCCGCCGGACAGCCGTTGGTGGAGCAGGCGCAGGTAGTCTCCGCGCACGGCGTAGGCGTGGGTGCGTTCGCAGTCCATGCAGCGCAGGACGCCCGGCTCAACCAGGAACGGTTCGCCATGCTCGCTGAAGTGCTGGCCGCCGAACATAAGCTGGTCCCAGTCATCCGGCACGGCGCGGAGAAATTTTTTCACTTGCACGGCAAAATTTTTCGCGAAGCAGATGTCGTCTTCAAGGACGAGGAGGCTGCCCACCCCGTCGGTAATGGCTTGCTGCAGCACCGCGCGATGCGATTGCAGGCAACCCCAGGCGCCTGGTCCATGGCGCCAGTCCTTCGGCAGGCGGGTGTCCGCGCCATCCACCGCCGTAAAAACTTCCGGAGACTGGAACGGCCAGCGGGCCTGGTGCAGATTTTTTTTGGCCTGCGCCAAACGGTCGGGCCGGCGCTTTAAATTGATGAGCACGACCCGGTTGAAATAATTTTTAAAATTCATGTTGGCGGCATGGCTAGGGCGCTGCTTCAGGGAGCACTTCGTCAACGAGGCCGAGCCAATAGGCGTCCGGCGCGGAAAATTCGCAAGCGCCGGCGAGCAGGCGGTGGCACAGTGTCATGGTGAAATACCACAGGCCCAGCGCATGAGGCAGGGCGGTTTTGATTAAATACTCCTCGGCCTTCGCGGGGTTCCGCCGTTGCAGTCGCGCATAAATCCTGGTGGCGGGGCCATTCAGAAAATCCGGGCCAAATCTCCGCGCGATGCGCCGGGCGAGCTTCAGGTGGTCGCCGGGCAGAAAGTCCTTGGCGAGGAGGTAGTCCATGAGCAGTTCTGCGCCGGCGGTGGCGTCAAGCCGCCAGGCTCCTCCGGGATTGGCGGCCAGTTCATAGGCAATGGTGGCCTGAAAAACCCGGGCTTCGCGACGGGGGAGATTGTGCGAGGCCGCGGCCTGGGTTTGAGTGGGAAACGAAGCGGAGAGCGCAAAAACCAATTTGAGGCGTTCAAAGGATTCATGGAGCAGGCGCCGCGCACCGTCGGAGGTGAGCCGTCTGGCGATCTGGCTGGTCAGCTTTTCCATACTCGCCAGCGGGGTTTGGGTAGAGGAGCGGGCGTTGGTTGGACGCAATTCATGCTGGCGGGCGGCGATGCGGAAGATGATGCGTTTGGCCAAAATCCGGGCCACGGAACGGTTTTCGCGGTCCAGGCGCATCGCCAGGGCCAGGGTGGTCTCGCGGGTGAGGAGTTGGCGATTTTTGGGCAACGCGCCGCGGGTGCCATGCAGGCCCAATTGGGCTTGGGGCAGGGCGAAGGCGTGGTGCCCGGCCAGCAGCAGGTAGGTGGCCGCGCTGCGCGTATTGCGCGCGAGGGTGAAGACTTTGCACTTTTCCCCATTTACGCGCAGGTTTTCCATCACACCGGTAAGTTGGTAAAAGGCCTCGACCTCGCCGCCGCCGCTGTGGATGTCCAGGGCGATGGGCTCGGCGGACACTTTAGCGAGCCGGCGAATCGCCACAATCGCGCGCCGGGCGGCAGCCACCGTCAACGGCCCGGAAATTTTGACGGTGCGCGCGGGGCCGGGGCGGCAGATTTTGGGAATGACTTCGCCCATGAATCCCGATAGTCAAATTTTCACCGCCCGCTGGCAAATTCATAATCGGCGCGCCGTCAACCCCTGGGACCGACATGATTAGCTGGAAGCCGAGCCCGTTCATCTTTATCCACATTCCGCGTTGCGCCGGGACAAGCATCGAGCAGGCGCTGCTGCCGCTGGCGACCGGGGCCGTAAACATCGAAGAGCTGTCGGCCGCCGACCGGGCGAAGCACTGGCTGCCGGGAGGTCACGGGCGCCAACATGCGAAATTGGCCAAGCTGGCCGCCACGGTGCCGTTGAATGATTTTTTCAAATTCGCGGTGGTGCGCAATCCGTGGGCGCGGGCGGTTTCGCAAATCGAGTATTTGCGCGCCAAAACAAAAAAACCGTCGTTTACCAGTGATGATTTCCGGGAAAACCTGCGCGCTTATTGCGTGGCCCGTTTTGCGAGCCACGGCCATGACCTGGCCGCCTGCCAGTTCGACTATCTCGTGGATGCCACCGGCAAAATGGCCATGGACTATGTTGGCCGGTTTGAGTCGCTGGACAATGATTTCAAAAAAATTTGCCATAGGCTGGGGCTGAAACAACCGCCGAAGTTGCCGCACATCCATTTTTCGCGGCGAGCGCGGCCCTACCAGGACTATTACGACAAAAAGACGGCGGATTGGATTCGCCGCCGTTTTGCGAAGGACATCGAGTACTTTGGCTATGAATTTGATTAGACGCGGCGCTCTCACCGCCGCACACTCCTGCATGGACTTTCTGCCGACGCTGGTTAAGGTAATTTCAGTTTCCGAATCATGATCTACCTCCTGGGCGGTTCCGGCTATGTTGGGCGAACGTACCAGCTTTGGCTTGGGCGGAAGGGGGTGCCATTTAAAATCATCCGGCGCGCGGAGTTGGATTACACCCGCCCGGAGCTGTTGCTGGCGGCCTTGCGGGCCGACCGGCCGGAATTTCTCATCAATGCCGCGGGTTACACGGGCAAGCCGACGGTGGATGCCTGCGAACTGCACAAGGCCGAGTGCTTGTTTGCCAATGCCGTGCTGCCGGGCCGGATCGCCGACGCCTGCGCGGCGGCGGGCGTGCCGTGGGGGCATGTTTCCTCGGGATGCATTTTTTCAGGCGAGCGCCCCGGTGGTGGCGGTTTTCGCGAAACCGACGCGCCGAACTTCACTTTTCGCGACCCGCAATGTTCCTTTTATAGCGGCACCAAGGCGCTGGGCGAAGAAGTGCTGGCGGGCCGGCCCGAGGTTTTTATCTGGCGGATGCGCATGCCGTTTGACCGTGGCGACGAACCGCGCAATTACCTGAGCAAGCTTATGCGCTACGACCGGCTGCTTTCCGCCACCAATTCACTCACGGATTTGCAGGATTTCGCCGCCGCAACGCTCGCGTGCTGGGACCGGCGCGTGCCCTTTGGCATTTACAACGTCACCAACCCTGGCCACATCACGACCCGCGAAGTGGTCGAACTCATCCAGCAAAGCGGCGTTTGCCAAAAGGAGTTTAAATTTTTTGCGAACGAGGAGGAATTCATGCGCGTGGCGGCGAAGACTCCACGCTCGAATTGCGTGCTGGATTCATCCAAGCTCGCCGCCGCCGGCATCGCGCTGGCCGAAGTGCATGAAGCCATTGTGCGCGACCTGCGTCTCTGGCAAAAAGCCGTCTGACCCGTGCCCCATCCCATGAACCTTCTTGTCACCGGCGGCTGCGGTTTTATCGGCAGCCAGTTCATCCGCCAGCGTCTGGCGGAGCCCGGTTCGCCGCTGCAAAAATTGGTGAATCTCGACAAGCTGACTTATGCGGGCAATCCGGCCAACGTCGCCGCAGTCGCGCGCGATTCGCGCTATGTTTTCGTACAGGGGGACATCGCCGACGAGCCCTTGGTGGCCATGCTGCTTTCAACGCACCGGATTGACGCCATCATTAATTTTGCGGCGGAGACGCATGTGGACCGCTCGCTCGATTCACCGGAGCCGTTTATTCAGACCAATGTCGTTGGCACCCTGCGGTTGCTCAACGCCGCGCTCCGGCATTGGTCGAAGCTCGGCGCCGCAGAGCAAAACTCCTTCCGCTTCCTGCATATTTCGACGGATGAGGTTTACGGCTCGCTGGTGCCGGGGGCTGCGCCGTTCACGGAGCAAACACCTTTCGCGCCCAATTCGCCGTACGCGGCCTCGAAGGCGGCGGCCGACCACCTGGTGCGCGCATTTTGGAAAAGCCACCACCTGCCGGCGCTCACCGTCAATAGCTCGAACAATTACGGGCCTTATCAATTTCCGGAGAAATTAATTCCATTGATGATATTAAATGCTCTGGAAGGCCGGCCCCTGCCCGTTTACGGCGACGGCCAGCAGATGCGCGACTGGCTTTACGTCGAAGACCATGCGGCGGCCCTTTGGCGCGTGCTGCGTGACGGCCGCCCGGGCGAGACTTACAATATCGGCAGTGACGGCGAACACACTAATCTCGATGTGGTTCGCCGGATCTGTTCGTTGCTGGACGCTAAAGCGCCGTTGGCGAACGGCCAGAGTTACGCGAAACAAATCACCTTGGTGCCCGACCGCCCCGGTCACGACCGGCGCTACGCCACCGACTTTTCCAAATTGCGTCGCGAACTCGGCTGGACGCCCGCGACCACGTTCGAGTCCGGCCTCGCCCAAACGGTGGAGTGGTATTTGACACAGCGCGCCTGGTGCGATGCAATCACCAGCGGCAAATACGCGCGACAGCGGCTCGGCGCACCCGTTTAAATACCCCCATGCAACGCAAAGGCATCGTTCTCGCCGGCGGCTCTGGCACGCGGCTGTTTCCGCTCACCCTCGCGGTGTCGAAGCAGCTCATGCCGGTTTATGACAAGCCGATGATTTACTATCCGCTGTCAGTGCTGATGCTGGCGGGTCTGCGCGAAATTCTTATCATTACGACGCCGGACGACCAGCCGCTGTTCGAGCGCCTGCTGGGCGACGGCGCGCAATTTGGCCTGCAGCTTTCTTACGCGGTGCAGCCCAAGCCCGGTGGCCTCGCGCAGGCGTTTGTCGTGGGCGCGGAATTTCTGGGCGGCGCGCCCTCGGTCCTGGTGCTGGGCGACAATCTTTTTTACGGCGATGATTTCGTCAAATCGCTCGAGGCGGCACAAGCTCACGTGGACGGCGCGACCATCTTTGGCTATCACGTGGCGAACCCGTCCGCCTACGGCGTGGTCGAACTCAGCGCGGATGGCCGGGCGCTGAGCATTGAGGAAAAGCCCGCGCAGCCGAGGTCGCCCTATGCGGTGCCAGGCCTGTATTTTTATGACGCCGACGCCGTGAAATTCGCGCGGCAGTTGCGGCCCTCCCCGCGCGGCGAACTGGAAATCACCGACGTGAACCGGCGGTATTTGCAGGAAGGCCGGCTGCGCGTCGAGTTGCTCGGTCGCGGCACGGCGTGGCTGGACACGGGCACGCCGGCGTCACTGCTCGACGCTGCGCAGTTTGTGCAGGTCATCGAAACGCGCCAGGGGTTGAAAATCGCCTGCCTGGAGGAAATCGCCTTCCGCGCGGGCTGGATCAATCGTGCGCAACTCGAAAAACAAATCACCCGGCACGGCGGGAGCGCGTATGCGGATTATCTGCGCGGGTTGCTGGGGTGATTAAAAGTGCCCGGGACAGGATTTGAACCTGCAAGGCCTCGCGGCCAATGGATCCTAAGTCCATCGCGTCTGCCAGTTCCGCCACCCGGGCGCAAAGTAGGGAAGGGGGGATAGTTTGCCGCCCACAAGTGAAAGTTGCAAACCGGGAATGGAGTGGGGGTGGCCCCCGGTGCGCCCTGAACAAAAATCTTGTGGCCCGGGGTGGGGCCGGGCAGATTCGCGGGCGTGTTACGCGCAATGCTCCGGTTGCCGCCCATGGCGGGGTGCACGCTCATGGCTGTTCTGGCCGGTGCGGCAGTGCTGTCTTTGGGGGTTGCGCGCGCTGATCCGCCGCCGCTCCTCATCCCCGGGCCGGAGGCGGCGCCGGACGCCACCACCCAGGCGCCGACTTCGCCGGCTCCTTCCAAGCTGGACAAGACGACCATCACGGCGGACAAATTTCTCGACCAATCGGGCCAGCAAATCGGCGTGGGCAACGTGGTCATTGACACCCCGGATTTCAGCCTGCGGGCGGACCGGGTGACGATGCCGGCCACGACTGACCAGACCCCGGCGGGGCCGATTGAAGTCGCCGGGCAGGTGTCACTCACGCGCGAGGCCTTGCGGGTGCTCACGCGCAAGGCGACGTGGGATCAGCAGAAACAGGAAGTCGCCGCAACCGACGTGCGCATGGGCCACCCGCCGGCATATTTTGACGGCAAAACCTTTACCCTGGGCCAGCAGACGGGTGAGTTGTCCGGTCCGACCTTGTTCTTTGGCGAGCCCGACCCCTACGGTCTGAATATCGTGGCCAAGAGCGCGACCTACCGCGACGCGACCGATGACATATTACTGAAACAGGCCACCGTGCGCATCGGCTCCCTGCCGGTATTCTATCTGCCGAGTTACACCCAAGGCCGCGAGAGCCAGCCGCCGATGAGTTTGCAAGCCCACTTCGGTTCCCGGCGTGACCTGGGTATCTATGCCCGCACCACATCGTTCTGGATCCAAAATCCCGCGTTCGAGCCCGGGCTGCTGCTCGATGTTTACGGCGACCGCGGGATCCTGGCCGGCCCGGCGCTAAAATATGACTATGAGGCCGACCCCTCGTGGTGGCAGGTCGGCACCTTTGAGTCCGGTTTTATCCACGATGCGGGCAATCGCGGACTCGACATCACCAACCAGCCCATCGGCAAGAACCGCTTTTTTGCCGACTGGCAGCACCAGGGCTCAATCGCGGGTGAAGTGGACATCACCAGCTCGTTGTGGTGGTGGGGTGATTCGAACGTTTTGCGCGATTACCGCCAGGATGCCTGGCAGGACAATCAACTGCCGGACAACTTTGTCGAGGCCAGCCACCGCACGCAGGACGCGTTGTTTTCGACGTTTGTCCGTTACCGGCCGGATAATTTTGAAGTGGTGCAGGAGCGCCTGCCCGAGGTGCGCCTGGATTATTTTGCGAGCCCCCTCGGGCAAACCGGGCTTTACCAGGAAGGGCAGTTGAGCTACGTCCAACTGGAACAGCAGAATTTCAACGGGACCCCGACCCTGCACAGCAACCGTTTCGACGGCTATTATGGCTGGCGCAAACCGGTGGACCTGAGTGACTGGGCCACCGTGACGCCGGTGGTGGGCGCGCGGGTCACGCAATACCAGGACACACTGAATGACCAGGGCCAGTTTACCCGCATGCTCGGACAGTTTGGTTTCGACGCCGACATGCGCTCCATCGGCCGCTGGGATTATTCGAATCCGGCCTGGGACATTAACGGCTTGCAGCACATTTTTCGGCCCGTGGCGATGTACCGCTACATTCCCGGCGCCCAGCAGGGCCAGGGGCTAATTCCGGCCATTGACACCACCACGATGTCGTCTTATCCGCCGATTCTGGATTTGAACGACAACCGCGCCATTGATAATTTGCGCACGCAAAATGTCCTCCGTTACGGCCTGGAAAACGTGCTGAACACCCGCGCGGACGGCTACGGGTCGCGCCAGTTGGCCACCTTTAATGTATATAATGACGTGCGGTTCGAGCAGACGACCGGCCAGCAGGATTTTTCCGACGTCTGGACGGAACTGGGCCTCAGCCCCGTCACCTGGCTAAAGATGGACGCGTTCGAGCGTCTGGATCCGTTGAACTTCACCAATCGCGAAGTGCGCACGCGCACCACCGTGCTCGATGGCGACCAGTGGAACGTGTTTATCGAGACGGACGCGTTGCAGCACACCCTCGACCAGTACTGGCTCGAAGCCACCTTTCGCATCAACGAGCGCTACCACGTGTTTGGCCGCTGGCGTTATGACCAGCACCTGGGCGGGCTGACCGAGCAGACCTACGGCATTCGCCAGCGTTTTGGCGAAACCTGGGACATCCAATACGGCGTTTCCTATTTCCGCAACACCCTCAACCAGGACGGCTTCGGCGTCAATGTGCGGGTCATGTTGCTGGTGCATTGAGGGGGGCGGGCAGCACCGACCGCGAGACGGCCCATTTTTGGCTTTGATTGGCGGGGCACTACCCGCTAGGCCACTAGGTCACGATGTCCGCGCCCGTCCAGGAGCCCTTGTTGCAATCGCTCGACCACCCCATCCGCCTGCCGGTGTTTGAGGGGCCGCTGGATTTGCTGCTGTTCCTCATCCGCAAAAACGAGCTGGATATCCACGACGTGCCGATTGAAGAAGTCACGCGCCAGTATCTGGAGGTCTTGCACGCGATGGAGAAGATGGACCTCGATATTGCGGGCGATTTTTTTGTCATGGCGGCGACGCTCATGTACATCAAGAGCCGCCTGTTGCTGCCCAAGCATGAGCAGGACGCCCAGCCCGCCGACGGCGAAGAAGACGAGCATCTCGACCCGCGCTGGGGTCTGGTGCGCCAGCTCTTGGAGTACCAAAAAATCAAGGACGCCGCGGGCGGCTTGCAGGAACTCATCGCCCGCGCGCAGAACCTCCTGCCGCGCGAATACCGGCAAAGCGACGAGGACCGTCTGCACCGCCCGCTCGACCCCACTGACCGCATCGAACTGTGGAACACGTTTAACCTGCTGCTGCGCCGCCTGTCCGAAAAAATGGTTCATGGCGAAATCCACCGCGACCATGTCACCGTCGCCGACCGGATGGAGTACGTCTTGCAGCGCTGCGCTGCCGAAGAGCATTTTACCTTCACCAGCCTGCTACCCGAGCACCCAAGCCTGGTGTTGATTGTCGCAACGTTTTTGGCTATTCTGGAATTAACCCGCCTGCGCCAGATTGAACTGGCCCAGACGGTCGATTTCGCCGACATCGCCATCAGTCGGTGGCCCGAACCGCCGCGGACCGTGGCAAACTCCGAACTCACTTCTCCAGGTGCTGATGGGCCTGCGGGTGATTCATCGCCAGCCCTTTCCTAATGTCCCGCCTCCCCGCCAAAAAATCGAAGCAGAAGCCCAAGGTCGCCGGGCTACTGGGCCTCGGCCTCGATGGCCGCGATGGGCACAAGCGCATCACCCAAGGAGAAAAATTTGCCATCGTGGGCGGTTCCAGCGAAACTCACGAGCGCATGACCGAGGGCGTGGTCAAAACGCTGGAAAAACTCTCCCGCAAGGGCAAGGCGCTGGAGGACGCCGAGCCGGAAGAAGTCGCCGACCTGCTGCGGAAAAATATGCCGGACAAGAAATAACCGGCGGGCAAAATTTCGTCACCCGCCCTTGACATTATCGCGAAATCCGCAAGACTGGACAATCTACTCCCCCTATTTCTCATGAGCACCCCGCCCGACTCGCCCGCGCCCGCCCCGAAATCGCCCCTTGGCGCTCCCTCGCCGTTGGGTTCCGCCCACTCGCTGGAAGGCGCCCCCAAGCCTGCTTTCAAGGTCACGCGCTCGCCCTTTGCGCCCAGAATCTCCGGGCAAGGGTCCGCCAGCCAGTCGGAAGGCTCGGTTTTTACCGGCGCTTCGTCCGCGACGCCTCCGAAGCCCTCGTTCGCCCGCAAGTCCGGTTCGAGCAGTTCAGGCGGCGACACGAGTCCCGCTTTGTTAGCCGTGGATTTCATTTGCGCCGCAGTGGCGATTGCCGCCGCGGTGATGATGTGGTTGCACACCCGCTAGCACTCCTTTTCCAACGTCCACTTTAATTCGTACCGGCCATGGCCTCCGACAAGATTCTCTCCCTCGATAGCACCACTTTTGACGCCGCGCTGCAGACGCCCGGCCGCCCGGTGCTCGTGGATTTTTGGGCTCCCTGGTGTGGACCCTGCAAGGCCATCGCGCCCATCCTCGAAGATCTCGCGAACGAACTCGGGGCGCAGGTGCAGATTTGCAAGGTGGATGTGGACCACAACACCGAATTGGCGCAAAAATACAATATTCGCGCCATCCCGACCCTTTTGTTGTTCAAAGACGGCCAGTTGAAGGATCAAATCGTCGGACTGAGCCGCTCGGATTTGAAGACGGATTTAAAGAACCGCTTGCAAGCGCTGAGCTAGACGGCCTCAACGCGACGGTGGCTTCCGGGTTTGCCAAACGGCGGATGGTTTTGGATGATTTCGCCACGACTTCTGCATAACTGCCTTGCCACCAAATGCTTGCAGGGCTTGTTAATTTGACCGAACAAGAGTATGCTTAGCCTGTCTGCAGAATATTCAAACAAGTGTTTGCCGGGATGCCCTCATGAAAAACCTTTTTCGTCTTACCGCCATCGTGGCCGCCACGTTTTTATTCTCCGCCTGCGGTCAAACTGATCGCTTTACGGCGGTGGAAAAAATCATCGATCAACAAAACAAAACCATCATCAACCAGCAACAAGCCGTGCTGGACGACCAGCAAAAACTCGCCGACCAGGAGGTCCACCTGGCAGTGTTGACCCAGCAGGTGGCGTATGACGAACAGATGCTGAAAAAGCTGGAAGATCAGTATGCGGGCGATGCGCCGGCGAAGGCGGTTGACCCGGCGCTGGATCCGCGCAAGCAGGAAGTCTTCCGCCTGCTGGCGGGCTTCAATGCGCGGTTGTCCGCCAACATTGGCTACGGCGCTTATTCCGACGGGTTAAGCGACCTCAATTCCAACCTCATGCAAAGCCTGATTGAGGTGAAGGACCAGAGCTTCGTTGACGAGGTCAATCACATCCTCAGCCTTTACAATTATGCGGGGGAATTTTGGCAGCGTTTTGCCAGCGATGGTTCGATGGAAATCAGCCTTTCTCCCGCGGAACGCTACCGGTTTTCCAGCATGGGCGTCACTTTTATTGACAGTTACCAGCCGCGCCAGACAGACGTGAAAAAATTCTGGGTGCTGGCCGATCAGGAGCTACAAAAGTTGGTTGACTACAACCGCGACGCGCTCGGCCAGGGCGATTCCACTGTTCGTCTCTTTGCCCGCTAAGCGGTGGAGGATTGCGGCCCCGCCGTTCCCCGCCATTATTCCGAAGGCATGGAAGCCCCGCCGCCCACCCCGCCGCCAGTCAGCCATCGGGCGTTTGACCGTGGCGCCACGCTGATCGGCTGGCGGCCATTGAGCGAATGGTTGCGCGATGGCGCCAGCCATTGGCGGGAATATGCCCTGGTGGCTGTTGCGGTGTGTGTACTGACTTTGATTGGGGTTCCGCTGCCGGAGGAATATTACCAGGGCCTGGGTTTTATTTATTTGTTGGTGGTGATTTTGTTAAGTCTGCGCATTCATCGCGGCGCGGCGCTTTTTGCGGGGGTGCTCAGCGTGGCGGTGTGGGACTATGTGTTCATCCCGCCGCGGTGGGACTTCGCCATCGACAAATTATCGGATGCCTTGCTGCTGGGGCCGTATTTTGTAGTGGCCATCGTGTTGAGCCAGGTGACGGTGTGGATCCGCGAACAGGCGCGGGAGGAGCATGCCAGCGAGCAGCGCGCCACCACCTTGTTCCACCTCACGCGCCTGCTCGCCGCCGCCCGCACCCTGGATGAAGCGGCGGCCAATTCCCTGCGCCAACTTGAGCTGCAACTCGGCGGTCAAACGGCCCTGGCCTTGTTTCGGAATGACGGCGGTCCCCTCGCCTTGCATCCGGCCAGTGCGTTTGCCTTCGATGAGAAGGAGTCGGCCGCCGTTGAAAGCGCGCTGCGTTTGCGCCGTCCGGCGGGTCGCGGCGCCGGCACCCGGTCGGATTGCGAGGGCTATTATTTCCCACTGCTGCGCGAGGAGCGCGTGCTGGGCGTGCTCGGCATTTTGTTGCCCGAGCACGCCATGTTGCCCCCGCGCCAGCGCGAATTGATTGAAGTGTTTGTCGGCCAGCTTGCGCTCATCGTCGAGCGCGAGCATTTGCGGGCCGCCAGCGAACGCGAGAAACTCCTCGCCGAATCCGCCAAGCTGCACCGCACGCTGCTGGAAAGCGTTTCGCATGAGCTGCGCACGCCGCTGGCCGTCATCACCTCGGCGCTGGAAAACCTGCGGGACGCCGATTCCGCGCTGCGCGTTAATCTGTTCGAGGAAGCCCGCACGGCGACGCGCCGCCTGAACCGCCTGGTCGGCAACCTGCTGGATCAGACGCGCCTGGACAGCGGCGCGGTCAAGCCCAGGCTAAACTGGTGCGACGCCCGCGACATCGTCAACGCCGCGTTGGATAATGCCCGCGAGGCGCTCGACGGCCATCCCTTGGCCATCACCGTGCCGCTGGATTTCCCGCTGGTGCGGGCGGATTTTGCGCTGACGGAGCATGCGCTGTCCAACCTGCTCTTCAACGCGGCGCAGCATACGCCTTCCCGCACGCCCATCGCCGTGACGGCGGGGATTGAGGATGGTGATGCGCGCGTCTATTTTAAAGTGGCTGACCGCGGACCGGGTATTCCCGCGGCCTCGCGCGAGCGGTTGTTTCAAAAATTCACCCGGGGCGAGGCGGCGCGGTCGGGCGGGTTGGGCCTGGGCTTGGCGCTGGTGCGGGGCTTTATCACGGCCCAAGGCGGGGAAGTCGTCCTCGGCGACAATCCGGGCGGGGGTGCCACAATAACGCTTTACCTGCCGCACGTTTTCCCAAAGAATCCAGTCCAGGAATGAGTTCCGCCTTGCAACCCACTTTGCTCATCGTTGACGACGAGGTGCAAATCCGCCGTCTCCTGCGGGTGACGCTCGAGGCCTGCGGTTTTAGCGTGCGTGAAGCCGGCACTGGCGCGGAGGGCCTGAGCGAAGCCGCCGCCATCTGCCCCGAAGGCGTTATCCTCGACCTCGGCCTGCCCGATGTGGACGGACTGGAAGTTTTGCAGCGGCTGCGTGAATGGTCGCAGATTCCCGTGCTCGTCCTCACCGTGCGCGACACCGAGGACGACAAAATCGCGGCGCTTGACGCCGGCGCCGATGATTACCTGACCAAACCGTTTGGCGGGCGCGAGCTCGTGGCCCGCCTGCGCGCCATCATGCGCCGCATGCGCGGCATGGCCGACCCGGAGCCCGTCCGCTTCGGCGATATCGAAGTGGATTTGGCGGCGCGCCTCGTGCGGCGCGGCGGCCAGGAAGTGCACTTGACGGCGCGCGAATACGGCCTCTTGCGCATGCTCGTGCAGCACCGCGGCAAGGTCGTCACCCACCGGCAAATTTTGCGCGAACTTTGGGGCCCCAATGCGGAGGACAACACGCACTATCTGCGCGTGTTCATGACGCACTTGCGCCAGAAGCTGGAGCCCAACCCTAGCGAACCCCGCCACCTGCGCACGGAATCCGGCATTGGCTACCGGCTGGTCGAGGATTAGTTTTTTACCGCAAAGCCGCAAAGGGGTTTGGGCAACGCATTCTTCCTTCGCCTCCTTCGCGTCTTTGCGGTGAAAACGCATTAGTCATTCCCGCTTACGGCTCGACGTAGTACTTTGTCAATTCGCCGATAAGATAATCCTTGGCCTCGCGCACCGTGTCGCAGATTTTGAACAGCGCCAGGTCTTCCTCGCTGATGACACCCCAGTCCACAAAATGGTCCCAGTTGATGAGCGGCCGCCAGAATTCCGAGCCAAAGAGCACCACCGGTACGTATTTTTTCGTCTTGCGCGTCTGGATGAGCGTCAGCATCTCGAATAATTCGTCGAGCGTGCCGAACCCGCCCGGAAACGCGATGAGCGCCTTCGCGAGGTAGAAGAACCAGTATTTGCGCACGAAGAAATAGTGGAATTCAAACGACAGCTCCTCGGTGCAATAGGGATTCATGGACTGCTCG
>CAZCMU010000011.1:9191-28468 GCA_964499725.1 uncultured Opitutales bacterium | reverse complement strand
TGCCCTCCGTGGCTTCAGCGAAGGAGGGTTCCTCAGTCCCTTTGCTCCTTTGTCCCTTGAATCCTCAGCTCCTGATTAGTTTTCCTCCGGCGCAGAACCTGCTTACACTAATCAACATGGATTTCGGAGACGCCATGGCACCGCGCGCCGAGCCGCCGCCTCCGCTGGAGTTGGCGCCGGGCCATGCCGCAGCCGCGCACCTCGCGGGGCCGTTCAACGAGCATGCGGTGATAAATTTCTGCAACGCTTTGCGCGCCCGCGTCACCGCCGGGCCGCCATCCCTCGGCCTCGTCTTCATGGCCCCGTCGTTTTACGAGCATGCGGCCGAGGCCCTCGAACTCATCCGCCTCCACGCACATACGCCCTTGCTCGCGGGTTGTTCCAGCCACGCGCTCGTGGTCAACGACCACGAGATTGA
Organism: uncultured Opitutales bacterium; assembly: GCA_964499725.1. Lineage (GTDB taxonomy): Bacteria > Verrucomicrobiota > Verrucomicrobiia > Opitutales > JABDGR01 > JABDGR01. The sequence goes on along the minus strand of CAZCMU010000011.1, from coordinate 28,050 downwards.
ACGCGAAGGCGGCCTCGCCCTGGCGCTCTACCATTTGCCCGGCGCGGAATTGCACGGCTTTCGTTTCCCCGCGCGCGATGTGGACCCTGACTCCGGCGCGGATTACTGGGTGCGCGAGTCCGGCGTGTCGCCCGACCAGGCGCGCGGCTGGCTCGTTTTTGCCGACCCCTTTCACCTCCGCACCGACCAATGGCTGCGCGGTTGGAACGCCGCCTACGCGCCGCGTCCCATCCTCGGTGGCCTCGCCGCGGGTCGCGACGGCGAGTTCGCCAGCCAGTTGTATTTAAATGGCGAGGTCTTTGACGACGGCGGCGTGGCCGTGTCGGTCGGTGGTGCAGTGGGCATGGCCGGGCTCGTGGCGCAGGGCTGCGAGCCGGTCGGCGAAACGTGGACCATCACGCGGGCCGAGGGCAATGTCATCCACCGCATTGGCAACCGGCCTGCCTACGAAGTCTTGCAGGAGACTTTTGCCAGCCTGCCCGAAGGCCAGCGCAGCCGCGCCCAGGGCAACATTTTTGTCGGCCTCGCCGTCAATGAATACACGGAGGATTTTCGCCGCGGCGATTTTCTCATCCGCAACCTCATCGGCGGTGACCCGAAATCCGGCGCGCTAGCGGTGGCAGCTTTCCCGCGCCCCGGCCAGACCGTGCAGTTCCAGTTGCGCGACGCCGCTGCGGCTACAGCCGACCTCGCCGAGCATCTTGCGCAAACCCGCGCCGACCTCGCCGGGCAGACGGTTTACGGCGGCTGCCTTTGTGTGTGCAACGGGCGCGGCACGCATTTGTTTGGCCGGGCTGACCACGATGCCAGTCTCGTCGCCCGCTCACTCGGGCCGCTCGCCTTTGCGGGCTTTTTTGGCAATGGCGAATTCGGCCCCGTCGGCCCGCGCAATTTCATCCACGGCTACAGCGCGACGCTCGCGCTCTTCACCAAGGCGTGATGCGTTTACAGTCCCCCGCCCGGCCCGTCGCTAATATACCACCGACCATCTTGTTTCATAAAAGTGATGGGAATGGTCTCCGGCATGTTCGTTCCCGGGGGCAGGGAACCGGCCATTCCCGCCGGCGGAGTAATTTGATAGGTCGCCCGGTCTCCAGCGTCATTCATCGTGGGCGCGACGCCCTTCAGTCCCTGGAAAACCTGCGCCATCATTTGAATTTGTTGCTGGGCGCGCGGGTCGGACAGGTATGCCTCCATCTGCGCCTTGGCCTCAGGCGGCATCTGCGCCAGGACTTGCGGCGGCGCATAATTATCCACTAAGCCCATGATGTTGCCCGATTGCAGCATGTTGGCAATGTCGTCAATGCAGGCGTTCAAATCGGCGTGCGGATCGTTGCTGCTAATGGGCGCGGGGGCATCGGCCGCGCTCAGTTGCGGCGATGCTCCGGAAGCGGGCACCACCGGCGCAACGGGCGCAGCCACCTTTGGCACCGGGGCCGGTGCCGCCTTGGGTGCGGCCGTCTGTGCCACTGGCGCTTGCGCGGTTTTTTCCGGCGCGGGGGCGGGTTTGTTAAAAAGCCAAATCGCGCCAATGGTCACACCGGCGACAAGAATCACGGTCAAGGGAGCGCGCAGTTTCATAAGGTCAGAGCTATCCGCAAGCAGCTACCCTGTGCCATTCCCGGCCTATTGAACAGGCTAAATATTATAAGAGCAGGGCGTTTCTGTCCCCTTCAACATGGGTATTCATCACGCCGCGCCGGCTTTGACGCGGTGCCGGGCCTCGTTCACTTTGAGGGGGCGGCCTTTCATATCCTTGCCTTCCAATCCTTTAATTGCCGCCTCCGCCTTGTCGGCATCCACCTCGACAAAGGCAAAGCCGCGGGAGCGCTGGGTCTCGCGGTCAATGATGATCTTGACGCCATAGACCGCGCTGAACGGGGCGAACAAGTCGTGGATTTCGGTTTCGGTGGCGGAAAACGGCAGATTGCCGACATAGACGGACTTTTTCATGGCAGGCGGAAGCGGCACAATAATAGACCCCCAATGGTGCAGACGCGCCACCGGGTATTGCGCTAAAAATAGCATAGAGCGTGCCAGTGGCCACAGGGTGAGCCACCTATTCCTGCAAACGATATCGAATCAAGGCACCACAGTCATTATCCCATGCATCCCGGCGGCATAGTGACCGGGAAAATTACACAAGAAAGGATACAGCCCCGGCTTAGGCGCGGTGAATTCCGCCACCACCGTTTCCCCGGGTCCCGCCAGGCCGGTGGTGTGGGTGATGACGGAGTCCATTTGGTCCGGCGGCACAAAACCGCTGGCCTTGGCTTGGGCGGAGAGCAGGTTAAAGGTCGCCACGTCGGTGCCGGGTTTCAGTACGACAAAGTTATGCGCCATGTCCTCGCGCGGCCGGTGGCCGTTGTTCGTCAATTCAATCCGCACCGGCTGTCCGGTTTTCACGGTGAAGCGGTTGCCGTTGAAGTGCATGGAGTCATCTGCGCTGACCTCCACGACTTGCGTGACACCATTCAGGCTGCTGGGAATTTCGGCGTCTGTCGGCGCGGTGCTGTTCACCGGTGGTGCCGGTGGCGGGCGTCCGCAGCCTACCAGGGTGGCAAGCGAAAGGACAGCCAGGACCACAATGGTTTGACGGCGCATGGGGTTAACTTGCAGCAGCGGCGCGGCGTTGTCAAAAGCTTCACTGCTCGACCGAGCCTAATCTGTTTTCGGCGGTGGATTAAGCAGTCGCTCTTCGCTCGCGGCCAAGGCCGCTTCACGGTCGCGGAGCGCGGCTTCACGAATTTTCAAACTTGCGGCGAGGATGGCCAATTCGTGTTCCCGCCGGGCAATGGCGCGCTCACGCTCTTCAAGTAATGGCAGAGTTGCTGGTTTCGGCAATTCAGTTGCGCCAGGGGCAAGTTGCGACGGGGTAACCTCCGGCGGGGCGGGCACGCCGGCAGGCTCTGCGGATGGCAGTGGCGGCACAATCTCTGCGCTCTCCACTGCCTGCTCGACAGCTTTCGCCGGCATTGTAAGCGCGGGGCGCGGGAAGGGCACCACGGTTCGGCCTTTCAAGGAAGGCGGCGACACCGGAACAGTGGGCGAACGGGTTGATGATCGAACCGGACCAGGCGCGAGCTTGGGCTGCAGGCGTCCAGCAATGGCGGCCGGGCACTTTACAAAAAATTCGGGCTTCTTGTTTGGAATCAAATGGGTGGCTGCCGTCTCCAAGGTGGAATAGGGGAGGGTCGGCCCCACGCCAATAATTTCAAAGTCCTGGTCGGGGCTGGTGAAAATTACCAGAAAGTGAATGGTTTTTTGATTCCACAAATCGCCGATGCTGTCATGCGCCGCCGCGTCGGCCATGTTAAGCAGATCCTGGAGGCGTAGTTCTTTCATGAAGGCTTTGAAGCACTCGGTGGAAGAGCTATTCTAGGCCGGGACGGATTATTGACAATCCGATTCGGGGTGTTTTTGCCGTCGAGTGGCGCAATATGAGAATAAGCCGGTCGGCGACAGGAAGCCGTCTTCGTCAGATAAACGTGACATAGGCCGAAATCGGTGATTTTACTGGATGAGTCCCAGCATGACCGAATCCTTACCCACCTTGCGCGAGGCACTGTTGTTAGTGGCGGTGGCCTTGGCTTATTACCTGGCGCTTGTCGGCTGCGCGCAATGGCTGCGGCGCCGCCGCAACCTTCACTTCGGCTGGTTCTACCATGTGTTTGCGAGTTCAGCGGCGCTAATGGGTGGCTTGAGTGTTTCAGGTTGGACGCCTTCCTGGTGGCCGGGTCTGCAACTCGATTTGGGTGCACTCACGATTCTCTTTTCCTCGGTTCCGCTCATCGTCTTGCTCAACCGGTTCTTGTGGACGCGGACAACCGCCGATGGCCGCCGCGTGGACGCCCCGCGGTTGTTGGCGGACGCAACCGGGCTGGTAGTGTTTATGGTCATGGCGCTCCTGGTATGGCGCGTCATTTATGGCCGCAGCATACCGGCCAGCCTGCTCGCGGGATCGGGGGTCGCCGCCTTTGTCATCGGCTTCGCCATGCAGGACTTGCTCGGCAACATCCTGGCCGGATTTGCGTTATTTTTCTCCAAGCCTTTCAAGGTGGGCGATTGGCTGCTGGTGGAAAGCCAGCATGCGCGCGTGCTCGAAGTCACCTGGCGCTCGACCCGGCTGGTCACGGACGACGACGTGCTGTTGGAGGTGCCCAATGGCACCCTCGTCAAACAGTCCATTATCAATTTCCACCGGCCCGATTCGCGCCATGCCCTGCGCACGACCATTGGCCTGCATTACAATGTGCCGCCGGCGCGCGCCCAGGCCGTTTTGCGCCAGGCCGCCGCCACCGTGCCGGGCGTCTGCTCCGAGCCGCCACCCCAGGTGCAGGTCAATCAATTCGCCGATTCGGCCGTGGTTTATGAGGTCAAGTTTTGGATTGAAGATCATGCGGTTAAAAGCCGGATCATGAGCGAGGTGCGTTCCCACTGCTGGTATGCGGTGCGGCGGGCGGGCATGGAAATCCCCTTCCCGACGATTACCTTGAATCAGCCGGGGCCGCGCGATATTGCGGCCGAGGCCCGCGCCGCGGCGTCGGCCGCCTTGCGCGGCCATTCGATCTTCAGCTTTTTGTCCATCGAGCAAGTGGAGAATTTGGTGCGGCACAGCATTGTGTCGCTGTTTGCCGCCGCCGAACCGCTGGTCCGGCAGGGCGACGATGGCAACAGCATGTTCCTGATTGTGCAGGGCAACGTTGAAGTGCGCGTCAACCGCGAGGGGGTCGAGCGGGCGGTGGCCCAGCTCGGCGCGGGAGATTGCCTCGGCGAAATGTCCGTGCTCACGGGTGAGAAGCGCTCCGCGACCGTGGTAGCACTGATGGAGGTCGAGGCGGTGGAAATCACGCACTCGGCGTTTGCAACCTTTGTGCGCCAAAACGCCGAAGTGCTCAACCGCCTCGGAGATTTGCTTGTGCATCGCCAGCAGGAAGAGCTCAAACGCGCGCCCAAAACGTCGAGTGGCCTGCCCGAGGTGGAAACGCGGGACAGCGTAATGCGGCGCCTGCGTTCGTTTTTTGAATTGGGTGAATGAACTCCCGGCGGCGTTGCTCACATCCATTCACGGAATTTGCGGATATACAACTGCTTGCCGACCTGGGTTAGCACGCAGTAGCCCAGGGTCGTCAACACCAGGAAGGGCCAGTAGGTGATGGGCAAGCCGGTTATTTTAATGGTGGCCGCAATCGGAGAGAAGGGCAAATAGCAGCCAATGGCGATAATGGCGGCGGTGCACAGCACCACTTGCGGCGAAGCCGTGCTTTGCAAAAACGGAATTTTTTCCGTGCGGATCATGTGCACAATCAAGGTCTGCGTAATCAGGCTTTCGACAAACCAGGCAGTTTGGAATAACGCGATGTTGTGTGGATTGGAGGGGTCTTTGCCGACGCCGAAAATATACCACATGCCCAAAAAAGTGGTGATGTCAAAAATCGAACTGATGGGCCCGATGCAAACCATGAAGCGGGCAATGCTGCCCGGCGCCCAGCGGCGGGGGATTTTCAGCCAGTCTTCATCCATGCGGTCCCAGGGCAGGCTGATTTGGGAAATGTCGTACAACAGGTTGTTTAGCAGCAATTGGACGGGCAGGATGGGTTGAAAGGGGATGCAGGCGCTGGCCACAAGCATGCTAAACACGTTGCCAAAGTTCGAGCTGGCCGCCATTTTGATATATTTAATGATGTTGCCGTAAGTGAGGCGGCCCCAGATGACGCCGCGCTCCAACACCAGCAGGCTTTTTTCCAACAGGATAATGTCGGCGGCTTCTTTCGCGATGTCCACGCCTGTATCCACCGAGATGCCGACGTCGGCTTCACGCAGGGCGAGCGAGTCATTGATGCCGTCTCCCATGAAACCCACGGTGTGGCTGTTGGCTTTGAGCGCACGGATGACGTCGGCCTTTTGGGTGGGCGTGAGCTTGGCGAAAACCGTGGTGCGCTCGGGGCGCTCGCGCCAGTCTTGGGCGGTCCAGTTCTTCAGTTCTTCGCCGACCACCACAGCCTTCACCTCCAGCCCCACATCGCGGCACACCTTGCGCGCAACCAGGGCATTGTCCCCCGTGAGGATTTTAATCTCTATCCCGTGAGATTGCAGCAAACGGATAGCCTCCGTGGCGGTTTCCTTGGGCGGGTCGAGGAACGCGATGTAGCCGCAAAATATCAGGTCCGTTTCGTCGGCAATTTTATAGGCGCCCGGCGCTTTGTCCACAGTTTTGTACGCCACCCCGACCAGCCGCAGGCCATCCTCATTGTTTTCGTCCCGCAATTTGCGCAGGCACTCGGAGGTTTCCTCGGAGAGCGGCACCACTTTGCCGTCCTCCACAACCTGCGAGCAAATATCGAGCATCTCGTCCACCGCGCCTTTACAGACCAAAATGGAGGGATCGCCATTGACGGGCTTGAGCACCACCGACATGCGGCGGCGGGAAAAATCGAAGGGCAGTTCATCAATGCGGGTGTAGGCGACAGCCGCATCCTGCATCGCCGGGAAGAGTTGCGCGTGTTCGGACACAGCCCGATCAATCAGATTTTTTAGCCCCGATTGGTAAAGGCTGTTCAAATAGGCTTTTTCCAGCACCTGGGCGCTTTCCTCGCCGTGGACGTCGAGGTGCTTGATGAGCGCCACCCGGTCTTGGGTGAGGGTGCCCGTTTTATCGGTGCAGAGCACATCCATCGCGCCAAAGTTCTGCATTGAATTAATGCGCTTCACCACAACTTTTTCGCGGGCCATCGCCACCGCACCGCGGGCCAGGTTGGTGTTGACGATCATCGGCAGCATCTCGGGCACCAGCCCGACGGCCACCGACACGCCAAGCATAAATGCGTTCAGCCAGTGGTGCGGGCCGCTTTTGGTCGCGCCATTGAGCACAATCACAATCGGCACCATCGCCAGCATGAATTTTATCAGCAGCCAACTGACTTTGTTCACCCCAATGTCGAACGCCGTCAAAGGGCGCTGCTCAACGAGTTTGGAAGCCAGCGCGCCCATTTGGGTGCTGGAGCCGGTGGCCAGCACCACGGCTTTCGCGGTGCCACTGACCACCGAGCTGCCCATGAAACAAAGGTTGGGTGTTTGCAGCAGCGCGCCTTCGCCGCTGTTGGTGCTGGTGGAATTACGCGCATCTTTTTCTACCGGCATGGCTTCGCCGGTCAGCGCAGACTGGCTGACGAACAAGTCGCGCGATTCCAACAGACGAACTTCGGCTGGAATCATGTCGCCGGCGGACAGCTTGATGATGTCACCCGGGGCAATATCCTGCATCAAAATTTCCGAGGCCTGGGGGTCGAGCGAATGCGGGGTGCGTTCCACGCCTTCATTTTCCGCGCGGTAAACGGTGGCCTGATTGCGCACCATCTTGCGCAAAACCTCTGCTTTGACCGAAGAGCGAAAGTCCTGCCAAAAGCGCAATCCGGTGGAGATGGCAATCATCACGAACATCAGGGCGGCATCGGCCGGCACGCCCAGCACTCTGGGGTCGTCCGGATCCGCGGTTAACCAGGATATAATTCCCAGCGCCAGCAGGATGTAGTTGAAAGGGTTGCAAAAGGAGTGCCACAGCACTTTCCACCACGGGGCCACTTTGTGCGGCACGGCGACGTTGGGGCCGTATTGCTCAATTCGTTCCTGTGCTACCGTCCAGGTCAAGCCGGCGGCCGAGCTTTGCATTTTGGCCAGCAACTCGGCTGCGTCCATTTGGGCTGCGCGCAGCAGCCACGATTCGGTGGGGCGCTGGCCGGGTGGCAACAAGGCGCCATCCATGGTCGCCGGATTATTCGTGGCCGGGTTTGAGGCGTTGGGATCGAGGACTGCCATAACGGGAAATAGTCCGCCAGAATGTAAACATCCCTTGCCAAAAGCCAGCGTGGAAACGTTAAAATGATGTGACTATCCGCGCGCGGCTTATTAAAACTTTTTAATGTAATGCTGGCCGTGCTTGTCCACGAATTCCAGTTCCCGGTTTTTGTCGTCAATGCGCACCCATTTGAGCCCAAATTCCGGCGCGACCACCTCGCCCAGGTGAAAAGTTTGGCTGTTGATAAACAGCCGCGGGTCGGCTCCCGACGCGATTTCCGGGTTCAGGGTCTGCAAAAATACGTAAACCGGGGTCGGGGTGTTTGCGCCGCCGCCGGCGACTTCAATGGGTTTGCCCGCTGGGGCGTTGCCGATGACGAGCACCGGAGGCTTATGGGCGGTTGCTTCCTCCACCTGCTCGTCCTGCATCAAGATGTAGTAGGACTGTCCGCCGATAATCAGCACCAACACAAACAAGGCAATCCAGAGCAGGAGATTGCTTCGCAGCTTGGTTGGCTTGGCCAGGGCGAAGGGCGAGTTGGTCAGCACACTGGTCGGGGTCAGCGGCGCGGGCATTTCCTTGGGCGTGGCCAAAATGCTTGAGGCTATCAAACGGGTGCCTGGCGGCGGTCGTTTTAATGAGGAGTCGCTCGCATTTGTGGCCGTTGGCGTTGAGGGCGTGCTGGCGGACGGAGGCTCCATAACGGGCTGGGCCGGCACGGGTTCCTCAACGCGTTTTTTGGGGGCAAAGGAAAGACGGGGCAACGGGCCCGCCGGCCCGCCCGCAGCAGCGGGCGGGGGCGATTCAGGCGGGGGGGGCGGCAAACCGTCCGGCTTGCGAATCTGCAAGCGTGGCTTCGGTTCAGTATCGCCGGTGGTATTGGAATCCTGACTCATCGGCAAAAGTGATATCGTGGGGTTTGACGGACACCAACTTGAGCTTGAGATCGGCGTTGACCAGATCCCCCGGGCTGAAAACCTGACTCTTGACGAGGATGCGCTGGACGCCGCCGATACTTACCCCGCTAAGGATGAATTGGTCCACAAACGCCTGGACCGTTGGATTGGGTCCCGCTGGGGCTGTGGGTTTCGCCGCGGGTGCGGCGGCCATGACGGGTGCGGGCGGAACGGGTGTCATGGTTGAGGCGACGATGGGGGTTGGAGCAGATTTAGGTGGTTCTGAAGCAGGCGGCGGCGGGCTAATTTTGGCGGTGATTGGCTGCGGGGTTTGCGTCGTTGTAGGCGGTGGCGTCGGGGTTAAAGCAACCGCGGGGGTCGGCTCGACTATGGCCATGGGTGCTGGCGCGGGGGTGATAACTGCTGGCGCCGGATTAACCGCCACCGGTTGCGGGGCTGGGGTAGGTGGAGGGACTTCCACTGGCGGCATGGCTTTGATAACCGGCACGGCCGGGGAGGGTGCGGGTGAAGGTGCCGGTGTCGGAGTAAACGCGATTACTGGAGCCGGTGCCGGAGGTTCAGCATTGGGCACAACCGGGGGTGGGGGACTTTCTGCTGCCTTTGGCGCAGGGCTCGGCGGTGGTTCCACCACTGCTCGGCGCGGCGCGGGTGGAGGCGCCGTGAGATCGGGTATGGTAAGCTGGGCGACGCTTTGCGTCGCAACGGGTTTGGCCGCCGGCGCGGGCGGGGCGGGCGCGGCTGGCTTCGGTGCTGGGCTTGTGCCGGCCAATGGCGGCGCCGGCTTTGGTGCGGGATTTTGCGCAACTTTCAGTTCCGGCGGGTTTTCGGACGAATTGCTGTTGAAGAAAAAGTAATATGCCGCCGCGGCCAAAATCAACAAAGTCGCCGAGCCCAAAACTAAAATGGAGCGATTCTTTTTCAGTGCGCGAGGTGCCGGCTCTTCCGGAATCGGCGGGGGTGGAGGGGGCGCGGCTTCCGGAGCGCTAGCTTTCCGGCGATCGCGCTCGGCTTTTTTCAGGGCATCACTTATAAGGCTCATGGTGGCGGTTGGTTAATCGAGCTGTGCCTGATCCTTGACGGCCCGGCGAACATCGAACCAGTTTACTTCATCGGAGTCGCGAGTAAATGCGGAAAGCAGGGCCTTGTCGCACAGAGAATTGACCAGGCGGGGGATGCCCCGGCTGCGTTTGTAAATCAGGCGCAGCGCCGCGAGCGTGAAGCGCGGGCGGCCGCTGGCGCCGGCCAGAGTCAGGCGGTGCTGGATGTAGGCGTCCACCTGTGCGCGTTTCAACGGGTGCAGTTCAAAGAAAACCAGAATGCGCTGGCGAAGCTGGCGCAAACGTTTTTCCGCCAAGCGCACTTTCAATTCTGGTTGGCCAATCAGAATGATTTGCAGCAATTTTTGCGTGTCAGTTTCCAAATTCGATAACAGGCGCAATTGCTCCATGACTTCGAAGGACAAATTTTGCGCCTCGTCAATGATGAGCACAATATCCTTGCCTGCTTGAATGCGGCGCAAGAGCGCGTCATTCAGCCGGCCGGTGAGGTCGGCGCTGTCGAGCGCCAGCGGCGCGTGGGCGGCGCCGGAGGGCAGCTCACCCAATTCGCGCAGAATCGCGGCCAGCAGTTCGCGTTCGGTAAGCCGCGGATTCAAGATCAGCGCGGTCTCAATGCGGGCCGGGTCAATTTCATTCAAAAACACCCGGCACAGGGTGGTCTTGCCGCAGCCGACTTCGCCCGTCAGCACAATAAAGCCTTTCTTTTGCGCCAAGCCATAACGCAGGTGCGCCAAGGCGTCCTGGTGGGTGGGGCTGAGGAAAAGGAAACTGGGGTCGGGGGTGATGTTGAACGGCATCGCCCGGAGCCCAAAGAATTGCTGATACATGGCGCTCCCTTGTTCTATAGGAATGTTTCGGCCCCGCAATGACATTTGCCGGGCCTTCCACCCTTTTACTCGCGGTTGGTTATGCCGACATTGAAAAAAATCCTCGGCTGGGGTAGAGTAATCGTCTATCATCCGGCATTCGGATTCATTCACCGTGTCCACCGACCCCCTTGACCGGCCTTCTCCTCAGTCACCGCCCAAAACGGCGGCGTGGCAGTGGCTGGTTTGGTCGGCCTTCGCCGTGTTCCTTTTCAACGTCTGGGCGGTGGGTTGGCATCAATGGACGGGTATGCTGGCTTATGAAGTGCCCAGCCGGGCGGCCATTGCCCAGGGTCATTTGTGGACACTTTTCACTTATGTGTTCGCGGGGGCCGGGACAACCGCGCTGAACCCATGGGGATTGGGCTTGTTTGGCCAATGGGGGTTGGGATTGGTCGGGGTGGTTTTCCTTTTCGTCATGGCCCGGTTGGCGGAAGCGGAACTGCCACACAGGAATTTTTTGTGGCTCTGCTCAGCTTGCGCATTGGGCGGGTCGGCCGCCTGGCTGCCCCTGCACTGGGCGGACGGCGCGAGCCTGGTCTCCGGTTGCACGGTGCTGGTGATGGGACTGCTGTCCTTTTGGTGTTTTACCGTGCCGGATGAAGCGGTGCCATTGCGTTTGTTTGGAGTGGCAAACGTGCGGCCGCCCGTATTCTTTTGGCTGGCACTGGCGCTTGAAACTGGCGCTTTCCTGAGTTTTGAATTGCCACAAATGCTCGGCCTTCCCTGGGTTTTTCAAGGAAGGGTGTTCAGGGGCAACTTCGATGATTCTGCCCATCTGGGCGCAATGTTGGCCGGCTGGGCGTTTGCGCGCTTTTTGCGCCGAAATTCCATGGAGGAATCCTTCACCTTTCCGACTGAAATCGCACCGCCGCGAACGGCCGCGGTCTCAGTGGGGGCCCGGCGGTTGTCCGCGTCCGCGACGCCGGCGGCCCAGACGACCTTTACCAGCAGCCGCGAATTGCGGGCGGAAGTTGACCGGATCCTGGATAAAATCAACGACGGCGGCATGGAGTCGCTAAGTATGCAGGAGCGCCAGACGCTCGATCAGGCGAAGAGTTTATTGAAAAAGTGAATTTTGCGACGGGTGCTAAAATGTTTCGGCCAATTCTGCTATCGCGAGGGCATTGAGGAGTGCCTTCGGCAGGATTGACTCCGGCTCCAGGTATTCCGGGCGTTTCGGAGCAGCCGGATTGTCCGACCATTGCGAAGCATGGGCGTTGCCGCCGGCGGGACCCAGACCGTCGAGGGTCGGCAAATGTGCCGCGAATAAATTGCCGTCGCTAAGTCCGCCACGGCTTTCTGCTTTCACCGTGGTGCCCAGCTTGATTGCCACTCGGGTATAAATTTCAAATAGATGGCGGGTTTGTTTATTTTCCGGCCACGCTGGCGTGTGGCCGGTGATTTCGGCGTGAATTTGGCAACGAAAGCTGTCAGCGACGGCGGCAATTTGTCCCGGACCCTGCATTTGCAGAACGGCATTTTCTGCTGCGGTTAAAGCCGCTGGGTCGAATGCGCGCAGTTCGCCTTCCATCTCAGCGGCATGCGGCACGCGGTTGAGCGCCTCGCCGCCCCGGATGAGGCCGACGTTGGCGGTAAGTCCCCGCGCGGGGTCGGTGAGGGCTTCGATTTTGGGGACGAGGCTGGCCAGTTCCGCAATAGCGTTGACGCCGTCGGCGTGGCAACTGCCGGCGTGTGCGCCGCGTCCGGCAGCCACCACGCGGAATTGCGCGCGGCCCTTGCGCGCGACGACAAGGTTGAATTCATTTTCCCGCATCGCGCCCGATTCATAGACGAGCGCCGCGACGGCGCGGTCGCCAAAGCGTGCGAGCGCGGCTTCCACAAAATCGTCGCCAAGTGTTTCCTCGGCGGAGTTGCAGGCGACGACCCATTCGAAGTGTTCGAACAAGGCTGGCGCAGCCGTTTGCAATGCGCGCAACTGCAGCCACAACAGCGCGGTGCCGCCCTTGATGTCCACCACGCCCGGGCCATAGATGCGGCCTTCGGCTTCGCGCCAGTGGAAATTTTCGCGCGCCTCCTCCTGGGGCGGGAACACGGTGTCGAGATGCGATACGCCGAGTAAAACTTTGCGCGTGTGGCCCGACCGGCGCAGGAACAAGTGTTGGCCGCAGCGGTTATCCACACACGGTACATATTCCGCGGCAAAACCCAGCGGCGCAAAGGCCGCGGCGGTGGCGTGGCCGAGAGCGTTCACGCCGTCGCGGTGATGGGTAAAGCTGTTGATGCCCACCCATTCGCGCAGATGATTTAACGCGGCGGGCAGGTCGCGCGCCAGGGCTGCGCGCAAAAGGGCGGGATCGGGGTGGGTCACGAAAAAAACGCTGTTCTACGAGTGACCGATGACGAGGAGCGGTTTAGCTGTATCCGCCCGCTGCACCTGTTCCAAAAAAAGTCTCCTCAATCATCAAGCACAGGCAGTGGTAAATGGGCAGGTGGAATTCCTGGATCTTAAAAGTCTCCGTTTCGGGGGCGCGGATGCATACGTCGCACTTGGGCAAAAGTTTGCCGCCGGTGGCTCCGGTGAGGCCGATGACTTTCACGCCGCGCGCCTTCGCCGCGTCCGCCGCATGTAGCACGTTTTTGGAATTGCCGGAGGTGGTGATGGCCAAGAGGGAGTCGCCCGCGCGGCCCAAGCCCCAAGTCAATTGCGCGTAAACATACTGCGGGTCGCAATCGTTGCCAAAGGCGGAGACCAGCGCCGTGAGTTGCGGCAACGGAATCGCAGGCAACGCACCCTGCAAATTTTTGGCGAGGTCGCCGCCGAGTTTGGCGGCATCCGCCGCGGGCAGCGTGCGCGCGTGGCCGAAGCCTTTCAAAAGTTCACCGGCGATATGGTCGGAATCCGCCGCGCTGCCGCCGTTGCCGCAGAGCAGGAGTTTGCCGCCGCGGCGAAAAGTGTCCTCAAGGATTTTCGCCGCCGCCGCGATGTCGCCCGCACTGGCGTGGAGCGCGGGGTAACGCTGGATGAGAGTGACGAGGCGGGGATGGGTCACGGCGGAAAGGATGAGGGATGAAGGATGAGGGATGAAGCCTAAAGATACTGGGTTCTGAATGCTGAATTATGTGAAAGACTAAAATTTAACCAGAACAGAAAGAGAAGGCAAAGCACTGTGCAGGGTGGAAGTTTTTTCATCCTTCATAATTCATCCTTCATCCTTTCAGGCCTTGCTCGTTTTCACTTCAATCACGTCGTGCGGCGCGGCTTCCTTCATGCCGGCGGCAGTGACGCGCGCGAAGCGGGCGTTGGTGCGAAGTTCAGTAAGATTGTGGGCGCCGAGGTAGCCGAGACCGCTTTGCAGGCCGCCAAGCAACGGCGCGAGCACGGCGTCGAGCGAGCCGGCAATTTCTTTAAGGGCTTCGATGCCCTCGGCCGCGATTTTTTGCGGGCCGGCGTTCGTGGCGCGGGATTTTTCGTGGCCGTAGCGGGCAGCGGAACCGGCTTTCATCGCACTCAGGCTGCCCATGCCGCGGTATTGTTTGTAAAATTTGCCGTCAATTTCGATGATTTCGCCCGGGGCTTCGCGGCAACCGGCCAGCAAGCCGCCGAGGATGACGGCGTCGGACAGGGTCAGCGCCTTGACGATGTCGCCGCTCTTGGTGATGCCGCCGTCGGCAATGAGGCGGACGCCGCGCCGCTTGGCTTCCAATGACGAAACATAGAGCGCCGTAAGCTGTGGGATGCCGACGCCCGCGACCATCCGCGTGGTGCAGATGGAGCCGGGGCCCTGGCCGATTTTGATGGCGCTCGCGCCGGCTTCAGCGAGGAACGCCACGCCTTCGCCGCTCGTCACATTGCCGGCAATGAGCGTGAGGTCGGGAAATTGTTCGCGAAGCAACCGCACCGTTTGCCCGACACCCGCGGTGTGGCCATGCGCGGTGGAAACCGCCAGGGCGTCCACGCCGGCTTCGATCAGGGCCGTCGCTTGCTGAACAATCCGGTCGCGGTCGAGTTCTCCCGCTGCGGTGCGCGGGGCGGAGAGCGCCGCCCCGCACACGAGGCGGAATTTGGCGTCGCGCGCCGGGCGGACGTTGGCGCGGGCCTCTTCGGTGATGCGCTCGATATCGCTCAGTGTAAACAACCCGCGCAGCCGATCCTTGTCGTCCACGACGAGAAGCTTGTGGATGCCGAGGTGTTCGTTAAAAAATTTGTCGGCGGTGGCGATGGGGTTTTTGCCAAGTTCTTTTTCCTTAAGGGTGTAAACCTCGGCGCGCGGGGCCATGGCCTCGGCGACTTTCTTGGTGCGGTAGCGCTCCTTGACGACGCGGCCCGGCAGCAGGCCGACGAGGACGCCCTTTTCATCCACGACCGGGAAAGTGCGGAAGGAAAAGCGTTTGTCCTCCACGCGACGCAAAACGTCTTCAATCGTTTGTTCAGGCGAGACACGGATGGGGTCGGGGATGAGCCCATGCACGTGGAATTTCACGCGCTCGACTTCGCGGACCTGCTCGCCTTCGCCCAGGTTGTAATGGATGAGGCCCAGGCCGCCATTGAGCGCCATGCCGATGGCCATGGCGGACTCGGTGACGGTGTCCATGTCCGCCGAGATGATCGGCATGGGCAGGGCAAGGGCGTCGCTCAGTGTGGTATCGAGGCGGGTTTCGCGCGGCAGGACCTCGGAATAGAGCGTGGCGAGGGTGACGTCGTCGTACGTCAGCGCAGTCGGCGCCTGGCTGGGGAAGAATCCAGCCGCCGGGAGATAGAACTGGGCGTCGTCGGCCGCAGCTTCGCGGGATTTTTTGGGGGAAGCGCTCATGGTGTTCTGCGCACGAGAGATGCGTTTCCCAGAGTCATTTATGGGTTTGGGCGCGCCTACGCAAACGTATTTTTTGGTGGCATACGGGACTTGTCCACCGATTTAGGTAATAGCCGGGTATGACCCAAAAATTACCGTGGACAAGTCCGGCTAGTTTTGGAGCATGGTGGGCACGCATGGGCCAACTCGACCACCTCTTTGCCCAGAACCGCGCCTGGGCTGACGCCATCCGGGCGCGGGACCCGGAGTTTTTTCCCAAACTGTCGCGGCAGCAGTCGCCGGAGTATTTGTGGATTGGGTGTTCAGATAGCCGGGTGCCGGCGAACGAAATCGTAAACCTGCTGCCGGGCGAATTGTTTGTCCACCGCAACATCGCCAATGTGGTGGTGCACACGGACCTGAACTGCCTGTCGGTGATGCAGTTCGCCATTGATGTGCTGAAGGTGAAGCACATCATCGTGTGCGGGCATTATGGCTGCAGCGGTGTGCGCGCGGCGTTGCGCGGCGACCGGATTGGCCTGGCGGACAACTGGCTGCGCCATGTGCAGGACGTTTCGGAAAAAAATTGGGAGTCGGTGAATTCCATCCACGGGGAAGAACTGCGGACGGATTTGTTATGCGAACTGAACGTCATCGAGCAGGTGAGCCATGTGTGCCATACCTCGACCGCGCGCGATGCCTGGGAGCGGAAGCAGCCGTTGACCGTGCATAGCTGGATTTACGGGCTGAGGGACGGACTGATTCGGAACCTCGGCATGAGTGTTTCGCGCCTGGAGGAAATGGGGCCGCAGTACCATGCGGCGCGGGCGGCGATTGCCGCGAGTGGGCCGTTTACCGCGCCGAAGAAGTGAGGCTCAATCCACCCACGGATCCACCAGGGCGAACTTGCCCACGTCAAAGAGGCCGCGATCGCTGAGTTTAAGCTGCGGGATGACAAGCAACGCGAGGAAGGAGAGGCACATATAGGGCGCCTGAAGTTTGCAGCCGTGTTGGCGCGCGAGGCCGGACAACTCTTGGTAGGCCGCGCCAGCGGTGGTGGCGTCTTCCATCGTCATCAGTCCCGCGATGGGCAACGGCAGGATTTTACCAACACGGCCTGCCGCGAAGCTCAAACCACCACCGTTTTTAATTACCAGATTCACCGCGGCGGCCAAATCTTCATCATTCGCGCCGACGGCGACGATGTTATGCGAGTCGTGCGCGACGCTCGAAGCCAGCGCGCCACTCTTTAAGCCAAAATTGCGCACGAGCGCGACGGAGGGAGGCGTGTCGGCGTAGCGGTTGACAACGGTGAGTTTTAACAAATCACGCGCGGGGTCGCAGAGCACAAATCCATCCGCCGAAACCTTGGGCGTTTCAATACCCGAGCCGGTGACAATTTGGCCGTCAATCGCCTCGATAACGCGCAGTCGTTTGCCCGGCACCGCGGGCAGGGCGAAAGCCGGGGGCTGTTTCGGTTTCGTATTAAAAACATTGAGCGGCTGCACGGTGGTGCGGGCGACGAGGGTTTTTCCGTTTTCCGCAACGAGGCGGCCGTTGACCCAGGTGCGCCGCACCTTAAATTCAGTTAGATTATTCAATTCAACCAAGTCCGCCGGGTCGCCGGGTTGGAGCAGGCCGACGGGCAGGCCGTAGTGGCGCACGGCATTGAGCGTGCCGGCGCGCAGTGCGGCGAGCACCGGCACGCCCTTGGCCACGGCGCGGCGCACGAGCGCGTCAATCTGTGACACCAGCAATTCGTCGGGGTGTTTGTCGTCACTGCACAGTCCGCAGCGGTCGGGCTGTTCAAGCAGGAGGGGCCAGAGCGCCTCGAAGTTGCGCGCGGCGGAGCCTTCGCGAATCCACACCATCATGCCGAGGGCGGCTCGCTGCCGGGCTTCCTCCAGCGTGGTGCATTCGTGGTCAGTCTGAATGCCGGCGGCGGCGTATTTTTTCAAGTCCTCGCCGAGAACGCCGGGGGAATGGCCGTCAATGCGTTTACCGCGTTTTTTGGCCTCAGCGAGGATGGCGTGCATTGTGGGGTCGCCAAAAATCACGGCGGGAAAATTCATCACCTCGGCCAGATAGAGCACGTTCGGCAGGTCGAGCAGTTGGCCGACTTCACGCGGGCCGAAGCTGGCGCCGGCGGTTTCAAAGTTCGTGGCTGGAACGCAGGAGGGCGCGCCAAAAAAGATTTTGCAGGCTGCGCTTTTGGCGTCGGCAATCATCCAGCGCACGCCTTCCAAACCGAGCACGTTGGCGATTTCGTGCGGGTCGCTGACCGTGGCCACGGTGCCGTGTGTCACGGCGACGCGCGCAAACTCGCTGGGCGGCAGCATCGAGCTTTCGACGTGCACGTGGGCGTCCACGAAGCCCGGAGAGAACCACGGCGCGCCATCCTGCGGCGGGCCTTGTTCGGTCACCTTGACAATGCGGCTGCTGGAAATTTCAATCGTGCCGAAAAACATTTTGCCGGTGACGACATCAATGATGTTGCCCGTGAGGGATTGGGATGCAGCCGGCGGCGTCATGTCCTGCCAGCGTGCGCGTTTGCGTGCATGCGTGCAAGAAAAAGACGGTGGCCCGTGGATTCATAGGCAACAGAAACTTGCAGTCCGCCGTTATCATTGATTGAGCAGAGGCAGCAAACACCCTCATGTCCTACGAATCGCCCGAGGTTCCGCCCATCTTGCCGCCTGTCTATGACGAGGCGGTTATCCGGGAAGCGCGCACCGAGGCGCGGTTTATCCAGCGCCTGCGTTCCAACCGGCCGATGGCGACCATGGGAATCATCGCAGTTTGCGCAGCGGTTTTTGGGCTGGAGTGCCTATGGGCAGACATGGGCGAGAGCAGCGACGGACTCATCAACATGGGGGCGATGGTGGGCGTCGCTGTGCGTGACGGCGAGTGGTGGCGGCTGTGGGCCGCGACTTTTTTGCACATTGGCGTGCTGCACATCGTCATGAATATGATGGTGCTGTGGAGCCTGGGCCGGCAAATGGAGGCGATTTATGGCTGGCGGCGTTTTCTGATTTTGTACGCGCTGGCCGGGCTGGCGGGCAGCATTCCGTTTTTGTTGGTGGACCAGGAAGTGGTCTGCGCCGGGGCCAGCGGGGCGATTTGGGGTCTGTTGGCCGGGATGTATGCGCTGACGTTGCGGCCGCAGGGGTTGATGCCACGGGGGATTGCCGGGCGGCTCCGGGGCCGGTTGGTGCAGCCGCTCATTATCAATTTGGCGATTTCGTTTCTGCCCGGCATTGGTTTGTTCGCGCACTTGGGCGGCGGCGTGGCGGGGTTTGTAATTGTTTTTTCAGGAATATTGGGCGGCGAAGCGGAAGAGACGCCGCATTTTTCCAATAGCGTCACTTGGGCCGGGCAATGGACGACCTGGGCCGCGGCGATGTTGGGCACGGCGATGGTGATTTCCGTGGCGTGGGCGATTTGGGCCGGGCAGCCATGGGCGCAGTAG
>CAZCMU010000011.1:0-9091 GCA_964499725.1 uncultured Opitutales bacterium | reverse complement strand
GCCGCCTTTGCCGAGGTGGTGGGCCGCCACGTGGACCTGGTCTATTCCGCGGCGCTCCGGCTGGTCGGCGGCGATGCGCACCTGGCGCAGGACGTGGCGCAGGGGGTCTTCACCGCGCTCGCCCGGCGGGCGGCGCGCCTGGCCCGCCACGCAAGCATCGTCGGCTGGCTTTACACCACCACGCGCTACACCGCCGGCAACCTCCGGCGCGGCCAGCACCGCCGCCTGGCCCGCGAACAGGAGGCCTACGCCATGAACCAACCCACTCATTCGTCCGAAATTAATTGGGACGCCCTGCAACCCGTGCTCGACGAGGCCGTCTGTGCCCTCGCCGCCGCCGACCGCGAGGCCGTGCTGCTGCGCTTTTTCCAAAACAAAAGCCACCGCGAAGTGGGCGACGCCCTCGGCGTGGGCGAGGAAGCCGCGCGCAAACGCGTGGACCGTGCCCTGGAAAAACTGCGCGCGCATTTCGCGCGGCGCGGCGTGGCCGTCTCGGCGGGCGTGCTGGCGGGGGAGATTGGTGCGAACTCCGTGCAGGCCGCGCCGGTGGGGTTGGCGGCAACGATTTCTGGCGGGGCTATGGTTGGGGTGGAAAACGCGGGACTTTTCGGAATTTTGTTAAAAGCACTTTCTATGACCACAAAAACAAAAATCGCCACGGCTGCTCTGATCATGGTTATCGCCCTGCTGGGCTGGAAATTTTTCCCAACTGGAATCTCCAAACCCGCTAAGGTTCAGCCCAAGCCTTTGCTATTGCAAAGCGCAACCACGGCAAAAATCGCGCCACCCAACGCGGTCGAGGCACCCAAGCTCGCCGCCGCTCCAATCCAGACTGCTGAAAAACCTGCGCAGCCGACCACGCAACCCATTGATGCCAATTCTGGGAAGGAAATTAACACATTGATCACGAACACGATTGACCTTGTTCAGGCGGACGACCTCGAGACGGTGTTTGAAACCTTATCATCACCTGACTCGTTTGACAATATGACACCCGGGGGAAAAGCGTCAATTGAGGCTGCACTACCATTGCATAAGGGCACCGGGGAAACACAAATCTGGATTCAAGTTTTGCGGGCAATGCAGAACCAAACTCCGGTTTACAACGCCGACGGAGACCGTGCCACCTATAAAATCAGTGACCCAACCGGTCGTGGAGTTATCATTCCGTTCCCTGTTATTCTCCGAAAGGTTGGCGACCAATGGTATTTTTCAGCGACCGACATTTTAAGGGGTGCCATCGGCTTCGGTTTGGCGCAAGATCCACCCGTCGGCTTATGAAGGAGAGTGGATGACTTTGCTCACTTACCTGCAAATGGGAGAGCAGAAAGCACTTAGACTTGTTTCCCGCTCTGGGCCCGTTTAGCGTGCGTGGCTTACGCCGGGGGTTGCCGGCGTCACCTGCATGTCTTCCGCGTCATCTTCCCAATCTTCCTCGAAACGCAAAAAACGCCTCGTGCTGCTGGGGGCGACCGGCTCGATTGGCGAGAACACGCTCAAGGTGCTGCGCGGGCATCGAGACAAGCTGGAGCTGGTCGCCGTCGCCGCGCACAAGAATTGCGCGAAGCTGGACGAAATCGCCCGCGAATTCAAAGTGCCGCATGTGGGGGTTTTTGACGAGGCCTCCGCGAGCGAAGCGAAACGCAATGGCTTGTTCAAGGGGCGCACAGTGCATGTCGGCCCGGCGGGGCTGGTGGAGCTGGCTTGTTTGCCGGAGGGCGACATGGTGGTCGCGGCGGTGGTGGGCACGCTGGGGCTCAAGCCCACGCTGGCGGCGATTCGCGCGGGCAAGGACATCGCGCTGGCGAACAAGGAGATTTTGGTGCTCGCGGGCCAGTTTGTGATGGCGGCGGCGCGCCAGCACGGGGTCAAGGTCGTGCCGCTGGACAGCGAGCACAACGCCATTTTCCAATGCCTCGACGGCGAGCGCACGCAGGACATCGCGAAACTTTTGCTCACGGCCTCGGGTGGGCCGTTCCGCAATTTCACGCGCGCGCAGATGGCCAAGGTTACGCCCGACGCCGCCCTGAAGCACCCAAACTGGAACATGGGCCCGAAGGTGACGATTGATTCTTCGACCATGGCCAACAAGGGCCTGGAGGTCATCGAGGCGCACTGGCTGTTTGGCGTATCGGCCGACCGCATTGAGGTCGTGGTGCACCCGCAAAGCATCGTCCACTCGATGGTGGAATTTGTGGACGGCTCGATCATCGCGCAGATGTGTCCGCCGTCCATGACGTTCCCGGTTCAGCATAGCATTCTCTATCCCGGTCGCGCTGCGGGGGTGACGCCCACGCTCGATTTTTCGCACAAACTCTCACTCGAATTTCATCCGCCCGACTACCAGCGCTTTCCCTGTTTGCGGCTGGCCTTTGCCGCGTTGCGCGCCGAAGGTGCAGCCCCCGCCACCTTCAACGCCGCCAATGAAGTCGCCGTTGCCGCTTTTCTCGAACGCCGCATTGGTTATTTAGACATTCCGCGCGTGATTGAAAAGGCCCTCGCCAGCCTGCCGGGGAACAAGTTGCGCAATCTCGATGACGTGCTCGACGCGGATGCCGATGCCCGTCTGCGCGCCGCAGCCGTGGTGAAGAGAATAAAACATTAATCCACGAATAGCCACGAATGATGCAGGCTTGGAAACATTACCGGCGATTTTCCGGTCTAACCATCAAGCCATTGAACATCCCCATGTAAATTCATGGCTATTCCCGGAAAACTGGTCTATTATACCAACTTTCTTATCCAATGAACGGCGACTACTCGTGGGTGCTAAGCATGCTTTCCAACATCTGGGGGCTGGCATTTGTCGTGCTCATTTTGGGCGGCTCGATTTTCGTGCATGAATTGGGTCACTTCCTGGCGGCGCGCTGGCGCGGGCTGCAGGTGGACCGCTTCTCCATCGGCTTTGGCCCCAAAATCGTTTCCTGGAAAGGCCGGGACGGCGTCGAATACCGGATTTCGTGGCTGCCGTTTGGCGGGTACGTGGCGCTGCCGCAATTGGCGGACGTACGCGCCGTGGAGGGTGAGTCCAGCGTTGACCCGCGCGACCTGCCGCCGGTTTCCTATTTGGACAAGGTCATCGTGGTGACGGCGGGTGTGGTGTTTAATTTGATTCTGGCGCTGGTTTTGGCCTTTCTGCTCTGGCCGTTCGGGGTGCCGGCACCGGCGGACTCCGACACCCAGGTGGTGGGTTATGTTTACAAAACGATGGGTGAGTTGCGCGAAGACACGCCGCGGCGCGACCTGCCGTCGCCGACCAGCCCGCACGCGCCCAAGCTCGACGAAACCCCCGCCCCCGCCTACGCCGCCGGGCTGCGGCCGGGTGACCGCATCCTCGCGATTGATGGCGAGGCGGTGCATACCTTCCGTGATTTGCCGGCCACGATTGCGCTGAGCAGCGGTCGCGACGCCCAAAATCACCCAAGTATTTCAGTTACCTACGAACGCGACGGCGCGACCAAGACCATTGAGGTGCTGCCGGCCTTGGTTTCCGCCGATGCGCACGCGGGCGACGAAACGCGCGCCATTGGTCTGCGACCCGCACAAACGCTCAAAGTAGAAGACGTTGAAGCAAAGTCGCCCGCGCTACTGGGTGGATTGCGCAAGGACGACGTCATTACCGGGGTGAATGGCCAGAAGGTTTACTCCGTTGACCAAATGAACGACTTGATCGACGCGGCTGCTGGCGGCGCGATCAAAGTCACCGTTTTGCGCGGGGGCCAGTCGAAGGAACTCACCATCCAGCCGGTGCCGATGGCGCGCACGACGCCCTTGGCCACCATCATGGTGGGCGGCGCCGCGTCTGCGGGTTCTCCGGAAACGCAGCCTGACCGCCTGGATTTGCTCCCGCTGTACCCGAAAGATGCCACCACCGACCCTTCGTTGCCGACCAGTCCCGTGCTTAACTTGCTCGCATGGAATGTGGACAGCCGCCACCAGGCGTTCGGCGCACTGCAATCCGGTGATTATTTGCTGCGGGTCAACGGTCATGCGGTGAGTTCCATTCAACAAACGGTGGACGCCATCCAAAATACCCTTCCGGGCCAATCCGTAACCCTCGCGTACCTCAGCCAGGCCTCCCAAAGTGAATCCACGCTGACGCTGGCGCCGACGCCATTGGTCAAGGCCGTCATAACACCGCCGGAGACGATTGCGCGCATCGGCGCTCTGTTTAAAATTGAGACCACCATCGAACACACCCCGCCGCTGCGTCAGTTCGCCGACGCCTTCAACCAGGTTTTCGGCATGTTGCGGGCTCTCTTTAACCCGCACTCGAATATCGGCATCCAGCATCTGTCCGGCCCACTGGGCATCAGCCGCATAATTTACCAGTTTTCCGAGGCCGACGTGCGTCTGGCCCTGTGGTTTGCCTTTATAATTAATGTGAATCTTGCGGTCATCAACTTATTGCCCATCCCAGTGCTGGACGGCGGCCACCTGTTGTTCTTCACGATTGCGCGGCTGCGCGGGCGGGAACTGCCGATGAATTTTATTTCCGCCGCGCAGGGCGTGTTCCTGGTGATTTTGGTGTCGCTGATCATCTATGTCAGTTTCAACGACTCGCAACGCATGCGCAGCGAAAGCCAGCGCAACGAGGAATTCCTCAAGGACCGGTATTATTATTTGTCCTACGACGAGATGAAGTTCCCGGCGCTGCCGCCGACCCCGCCGGTGCCCGTGGTGCCGGTGACGACGACGAATTAGTTAAGACGCGTCGGGCCGGGGCGGGAAGCTGGGTGAAGGCGCCGTCGCCCTTATGACATCTCTTTGACAAGAATTCCGGCCGCAACAGCAACTTGCGCGGCGCGGCTGTGTTTACTCCATCGTACAGCAACGGCCCAGCCAACCAGAATCCGGGCCGCCTATTTAAAATCAATCCTCCATCATTAGAAAATTATTCCCATGAAAACCAATATTGATCCCGTATTGTGGAACTCCTTCTCTGAAGTGCAAAAGCGCGCGCTGGCGGAAAACATCCTCGTCGAAAAGCAGGGCTTTTTCAACGACTTCGGCGAAGTCGCCGCCTGGGTGAGCACGCTCGGCGCCGCGGTTGCGGCCATCGTGTTCACGGCCATTCTCTTGCGGTAAACCTTTTAACTTAAATCCAGGGCAAAATATTCCAACGCCGTGGCAAAGGCCGCCGGTTGGTCCACATGCAGGTTGTGCCCGGCGCGGCCCAGGGCGAGAATCTGATGCCGCGGAAAATGAGCGGCGATGAACGACCGGTCGGAATCGCGAATGAAGTCGGATTCGTCTCCGCGTAAAAACAACGACGGGCCGGCGTAAGTTTCGCCGGGCTTTAGCGAAGAGCGGGCCAGTTGCGGCAACGCGGCAAACAAGCCGCTGAGATCCATGCGCCAGCGAAATCCGGCGTCCGCCTCCCGCACGAGATTGGTCAGCAGGAAGCGCGCAAGGTTGTCGTCCTTGAGTTGCGCCTTCAATTTTTCTTCGGCTTCGGCGCGGGAGGGGAGTTTGGCCAAGTCGAGTGCGTGCATCGCCGCAAAGGCTTCCGCGTGATGGGGTGCGTAATCGCGCGGGGCAATGTCGGCCACAACGAGCGCGCGGCAGCGGGCCGGGGAATCCACCGCCACCCGCATGGCGATTTTTCCGCCGAGGCTGTGCCCGAGCAAAATGGGCTGGCGCACGCCTTTGGTGTCGAGCCAGGCGGCAACATCTGCCGCGCAGGCGGAGAAAGTATAATCCCGCTCTGGCGGCGGAGCCCACGGCGAATCACCATGGCCGCGTAAATCGAGCGCAAAAACCTCGAAACTGCGCGCCAGCAGTTTGCCGGTGGTCGTCCAGTTGCGCGACGAACCGAGCAAGCCGTGCAGGATTACCAGCGGCGGCTGGCCTTCACCGCCGAAATAACGATACGCCAGCGCGAGGGGCATGGGCTAACTCTCCACGCTTAACGCCCGACGCTCAACGCTCAAGTTTGTGTGCCATGATGAGCGTGGGCTGGCCTCATTGCGTCATTCCTTCAACGTTCCGGTTACGGCAGCGTTAAATCAGCCGTCTGGCCTCGTATTCAACTTGGACTCGCCCGGGGTTTCGGCATAAACGGTGGAAACCGCCACCAAACTACATGCGGGTACTCTTAACTTCCCACGGCTCGACCGGCGATATTTACCCACTGATTGGTCTCGGCCGCGCGTTGCGCGAAGCCGGCCACCACGTCCGCTACGCGACGGCGCCGCTCTACCAGCGCGAGATAGAAAAAGCCGGGCTGGAATTTGTCTTGATGCCGCCGGAATGGGGCCCGGAAATATTTGCGGACTTCATGCGCGAGATTAACCGCTGCAAGCACCCGCTGCTGCAGCTCGTGCATATTTATTGCGGCGCGTTGCCCTTCATGGGTGAAATCATTCGGCGCATGGACGATGAATTGCGCTCGGCGGACCTCATGGTGAGTTCATATTTTTTCCCGCACTACCGTGCCCTGGCGAAACGCGCAGGGGTGCCCTATGCCTGCTTTGCCTTTTGCCATAATCTGGTGCCGACGGACGCGCACCCCCCGGAAAATTGCCCCAAGCTGCGCTGGCTGCCCGGTCCGCTGCGGCGGAAGTATTGCCGGGCGTCGTGGCAGTTGTCGAACAACGTGGTGGACTTTGCCATCAACAGCATTTGCCGGGCGCTGTTTCGCGAAGTGGGGTTGCCGCCGATGAGCGGGTTTATTCTCGAACCGGCGGAACTGGAGCTCGTCGGTGTTGGCCGTGCCGTGGGCGAACACTGGCTGGCGGATGAGCGCTTCCAATTCACGGGTTATTTGCGCTGGCAGACGGCGGCCAACGCCCAGATTGACGAAGAACTGAAGGAGTTCTGCGCGGGCGCCGAGGTGCCGGTGCTCACTTTCGGCAGCGTGACGTTCGACGACGTGCACACGGTGATGAGTCGCTTCCTGCAAAACTGGCCGGCAGGCAAAAAAATCATCGTGCAAAGGGGCTGGGCGGGCTTGTCGGTGGAGATTGCGCGGCCGCATATCAAGGTGATTGGGCCGGTGTCGCACGACCAGTTGTTCAAATACGCTTCGTGTGTCATCCACCACGGCGGGGCGGGCACCACGGCGTCGGTGTTATTCGCGGGCCGGCCGCAAATTATCATTCCCCACATCGCGGATCAATGGTTCTGGGCCGCGGAAATGAAGCGATTGCGGGTGAGTTCGAAACTCAACAAAAAAACCTGGCCGGAAAAATTGCCGGCCAAAGTCCTGAAAATCGAATCCAAGAAAAAAATGCGCAAGCGGGCGGAGAAACTGGCGGAGCGCCTGCGCGCCGAGGACGGTCCGGCATTTTCAGTGCGGTTGCTGGAAGAATTCGTGGCCAAACAGAAAGCCGTCGCGCCGGTTCCGCAGGTCGTCCCGGCGGGCGCTTTGGCCCAAGTGTTAGGCTAGATCAAGGGCACTAACTCCTGGCTGCCATCAGAATATTGCAGGATGACGCCGACGGGCTTGCCAGCTGTATCATAAACGAGCCGGCCCATTTTACCCGCAGCCATAGTGACTGTTGTCAAGGGCGCGACCGCAACGTCGGGCGAACCGGCGGGTTGCGCATGATAGTTGGGCGGCCAAATCACATAATCGTTTGCCGCCAAGCTGTCGTAAGCAATGGGGTCTAACAGATATCCCTCTCGCCACCATCCATTTCTCCAGCCCAAACCCCAACCCCAGCCGCTGGCCAGTCTTGGACCACTATCTGTCCGGCCTCTAGGTGTGGCTGCGCGACCGCCGCTGCGGCGTGCCTGGGCGTCAAGCTGCGCGGGAAACACCCCGGCCAAAAGCATCAATACCGCAAACACACCGACCAAGGAAACGCTTCTACGCCAATGCTGCCGACCGCGAACGCATGGTCTAAGCGAGTTCATAAGCCCAACTATAACCCTATTCCGGCAATTTGTAAACGGGCTGAACAATCGGCTCCGGAAATGGAGCGAGCGAAGGGATTCGAACCCTCGACATCGACCTTGGCAAGGTCGTGCTCTACCATCTGAGCTACGCTCGCGTATTCCTCCCGGCGTTGGGGTGGCCGGGCAGCCGCCCAAAATGGCGGCGAGGGGCCAATTTGGGCCGGTCAGGGGGAATTGTCAAGCTCAAGGAGCGCGCGGTTGCGCGCGGTGCTGGGCACGGGCACAAAGTGCTCATCGGCCAGATGCTTGGCGTAGTCGTCGCTGAGCAAAACGCGCAGCAAGGGCAGCACGCGTTCCTTGTCGGCCAGCTTAAAGACCAGATAAAAGGGCAGGCGCAGGGGATAATCACCGGTAAGAACGTTATCCGGGGTGGGGGCAAACGCGCCTTTGTTGGCGTTGGAGATTATTGCGCGCGTGGTGGTGGGGGAAACCTGGTCCGAAGACAGAATCAGCACTTTGAGCGGCGGGCCGGGGTCGTAGCCGCAGAGGCCGATATAGTTGGGGTTCTTGCCGACGGACGCGACCAATTCCGCCGAGGTATTGCTGGTCCGCACGGTCGGCTTGAGGGGCTGGCGGCCGAGGATGAGGTTTTTGAACAGTTCCACCACCAGGCCGTCGTCGGCGCTGGTGGTATAGGCGATGACGGGTTTGGAAACCCAGTCGCCCGTGAGTTGCAACGCGCCCCAAGTGGAGGCGTCCTGCTGCACCGAGCCATAGATGTCGGCGAGCTGGCGGAGATTGAGGGAATTGAGGGGGTTTTGGTCGCTGACAATCAAGTAATCCACCTGGTAGCAAAGCGGGATGGCTTTAAATTCCGGCGGGGCGGGGGGCTGGCCGACGGGCGCGGCGATGATGCCAATCTGAATTTTTCCACTCTTTAATCCCGTCAGGGCGGGCACGGAGCCGAGCATGTCCACCGCCACATTCAGGTGGTATTGCCGCACATAAGTCGTCAGCGGTTCGCCGACGGCGGTTTGCAGCAAGTCCGAGCCGCCGATGCGCATGATGGTCGCGGTGGCGGGTTTGGCGGTAGCCGGCGCCGCCGGCGAACTCGCGGCGGGCGCATCCGCGGCCTGCCCAAAGGCGCAGCCATTGGCCAGCAGGAGACAGAGGAGTTGGCGCAACATGGAAAAGGGCGGGCGGAGGGCCGAAAGGCTAAAGATAAATTCCGCCCGGCGCAGGGCAATGT
>CAZCMU010000010.1:0-28582 GCA_964499725.1 uncultured Opitutales bacterium | reverse complement strand
CCCTGCCCTTACTGTGCCGGCAGCTTTAACACCTGGCCAATGTGCAGGGACTCGGGTTTGGGCAACTGGTCGCGGTTGAGGTTGTAAATCTCCTGCCAGTGGCTGCGCGTGCCAAAAATTTTCATGCTGATGGACGAGAGCGTGTCGCCGGCGGCCACGGTATAGGTGCGCCCGCTGGCCGCGACCGTCGGTACCGGCGCCGCCGTGACGGTCACGGCAGTCGGAGTTGGCGCGGTTGGCCGCAGGGATGGAGAGCGGCTTGGGTTGTTCAGCGTGGGAATGGCGCTGACGCTCGGGCCGGTGGCTTGGGGAATGCTTTCGAGGCTGACGCCGGTCACACTGCCGACCGATCCACTGCCGAGTTCGTGACGCAGGTTATCATTTTCAGTTTGGAGGCCTTTGATTTGGTCGAGCAGGTCGGCCTCGTCATACGCGTTGGGCGCGCCCGGCAGCGCGCGGGCAAAATCCTTGGTGGCCGTGTCAATGAGCTCTTTGACCATGGGCGCCTGATCGGAATCGGGCTTGGCGGCGAGGTAGGCTTTGAAATGATAGATGGCGGCGATGGGATCTTTTTTATTGGCGAGGTAAACGCGGCCGGCTTCAAGATGGGATTCCGGCGCATCGTCTGACCGGGCCTTAATGACGCCCAGAAAGGCGGCCAAAGCCTCATCCGGATGTTCCTGCCGCAACATCTGTTCGCCATATTGATACTGCGGCTCGTCAATTTCCGCGACCATGACGATGGGATTATGTTCCTTGGCACAGCCGGCTCCCAGCGCGGCGGCTAGCACAGCCACGCTGAGACCAAGAAAACACCAAGAGCAAGATAAGGCTCGCATGGAACTTGAATTAAACGGCCCAGGCGGGCGAATCAACGCTGTTGTGTCAGTTATTATTATTCGCCGTGAAAGCTCAGCACGAGGCTGCGCTGATGGGGACGGGTGCGGTGTTCCCAAAGAAATATTCCCTGCCACGTGCCCAACAACAAACGTCCGTCCTTGAACGGCAGGACTTCCGCGCTGCGGGTCAGGGCCATTTTGATGTGGCTGGACATGTCGTCCTCGCCTTCCAGCGTATGGGTAAACCCCGGGTCGCCATCGGGGGCCAGTTTATTCATGAAGTCATGTAAATCCCGCCGCGCGCTGGGATCGGCATTTTCCATCAGCACCAGGCTGCAACTCGTATGCTGGCAAAACACGGTGACGGTGCCTTCGTGCAGGCCGGTGCGATGCAGCGCCTGCTCAACCTGTGCGGTGATTTCATGCGTGCCGCGACCGGGCGTGCGCAGAGTCAGCAATTCAGTGCGGACAGCCATGGACTACTTGGACTTTTTCTCCACCGGCGGCACGGCGGGCCCGGAGTCTGGGACGGCGAGGGGGTCAGCCGGCACCGCACCGCCGGCTGCAACCACCGCCTTGCCCGGCTCACCCGTGGCTTCAACGGCAACGGTCGAAGATGACGGCGGCGGCGCGACGGGCATTTCGCCGACCCGCAGGGTTAGTTGAACTTCGGCGTCATCGCGCAGCACGACCAACGCGAGGTCTTCCCCGGGGTGGGAAAAAAACCAGGCCTGGCGCAAATCGTCATTGCTCTGGAGCGGAATCCCGCCGACGGAGCGCAGCACATCCCCGGCTTTAAGTCCGGCGGCCAAGGCCGGCCCGCCGTAGTCCACGCTTTTGATAATGAGGCGCGGCGCGGATTCCATCGAGGTTTCCGGATTCACATCAAAACCAAACAGGCCGTAGCGCACGTGGTGGTCGTTGGCGAGCAATTCGTCGCGAATCCGCAATATCGCCCGGGAAGGCAACACCAGCGACGAGCGGCTGTCCCGCAGCGAGGCCACCATCATTCCGATCAACTGGCCGTGCAAATCCAGCACGGGCGAGCCACCCTCACCGCCGTCGTCGGGAATGGTGACCCGCAAGTGCAGTGTTGGCAGGATAATCTCGCCGACATTGACATTATACCCTTGGACGATTCCCGGCGAGGGTCCGGGTGGTTGCCCCAATTTACTGGTAACGGCGAGCAACATCGTGCCGAGCGGAGGCAATTCGGACGACTTGGTTAAATCGAAGGCGGTAAAATCCTTGGGCGGTGTCTTCAGATGAAGCAGCCCAATGTCGGTCACCGGATCACACCCGACGACATCGGCCGGATAAATGATGCCGTTGTAATCAACCCACACCCGCATGGCATTTTGGAGATGGCTGGCGTTGTTGGTGATGATGTCACCATTGCGGTCAATAAAAAAGCCGCTCCAGACATAAGGCGTGGGCGCGGCGTCGCCGGCATTGACTCGCACGGCGGCATTCACCCGCACGACTGCAGACCGCCCTTTTTCGGCCAGTGCGAGATAACGGCTCTGCAGCAAATCCAGCAGGTCGTCACTGGCGGGGTTTGCAATTGCAGAGCCGACCGCAGTATCCGTCCCAGCCAATGCAACAGACGTGCAAACCAACCCCATCCAGTAAAGTGCCGCCATGCCGGCGACCAGCCTGCGGGCCGGGCTCATGGGCGACGGAAAATAACTTTAATAGGCAGATCCGCGATTACCTGCGGAAAAAGCCGGGTTGGACAACGCATCACTGGCATAGCGGACGCCTCCGCCCTCACTCGTGGCAAACGCCAGAAGGGCCGGAACCTTGTGGAAGCCGGCCGGATTGGTGGCATCCAACACTTTGGCTGCGACCAGCACCGGCTGGGCGGCGGACGGAAGGTTATGCTCGGCAATGGTCGCGAGAGTCAGGGCGTTATCATTGGGCGCAGGAGAGGCAGACGCCGCATCGTCAGATTTTACTGCCGAGTTGATAGCACTCGCCACCCGCACGGCCAGTCCCTTGCTGGCAACTTTGACTGGCGTTTGAACCTGGCCAAACCAGGCGATGACTACGGCCAGGGTCGAAAAAGCACCCAAGGTCAATCCACGCGTGTGGCGGCCAAACCAGCCCAGAAATACACTCGTCCGAGATTCCACCGGCTGTGCCAATGCCCGCCAAACTCGCTCGTTGAGTTCGCGGTCGAAGCGCGCCCAGTACTCCGCCGGCGGGCGCTCATGGCGCTTGAGCCGCAGGAGGTCTTCCAGCGTGACTTTGGATTTGTTGGGAGTGGGTTCGCTCATGGCGAGGCCGCTCACGCAGACGCGTGATTCAGCGCAGGTAATCTTGAAGATAGGATTGAAGTTGTTGCTTGGCGTAATGAAGACGCGAGCGCACCGTGCCCTCGGAGCATTCCATCACCTGGGCGATTTCCTGGTGGCTAAGGCCTTCAATTTCAAAAAGAACCACTACCGTCCTATGATTAAGGGACAGGCGTTGGAGCGCTTCGTTCAATTTTTCTTGTAACTCCTTGACTAGCGAGGGTTTGTCAGTTTGCATCCGGTCTGTCAAAGCTTCCACCAACTCGCTTTTGGACACTTGCTCATCAAGGTTGTCAAAACTGAAGAAACGGCGCAGACGATTGCGTTTAAGGTGGGTCAGGGATGCGTTGACTGCAATGCGATAGAGCCAGGTGAAAAACGATGAATCACCTTTAAAATAGTTGATCGAGCGAAAGGCTTTGATAAACGCTTCCTGGGTCAAATCGGAGGTGTCTTCTCGATTCGAGGTAAGATTGTAAACGATGGCGTAAAGGCGTTCGCGGTATTTGACGATGAGCTGATCAAACGCCCGCACGTCGCCGGCCTGAACCCGCTGCACGAGCGCCCAGTCCACCGCCGCTTCCACCGCGTGTTCCGGGTGGACGGTGGTTAGCGGTTTCGCGTTGGCGAATAACTCGGACATGACTGATGGCCAGTTTGGCGAAGAGCCCGGCGGCTGGCAATGCAAGAATGAGATTTACAAGCACCCCGGCATTAGGTTCTAAATAGTCCATGTCCAATTCCAGTGCCGCGGCGTTTTCCGCTGAAGACGAACAGACTTTGCGCGAGTCCCTCAAGCGCTGCTCGTCTGCCACCATCGAAGCAGCCGTCAAATTCCGCCAGACGGGCGATCTGGCGCAAATCAACCCGATCATCCTTGGGCTCTTGGAGCGCTTCATGGATCCCGAACTCCGCCCCAAGCTGGCCGGACCGGACCTCGACCATTTGAGCATTCTCTCGGATCTGGGCGTTGATTCGCTGACGATGGTGGAGATGGTCATGCTCGTCGAAGAGTCCCTCGGACTGACCGTGGACAATAATGAATTGCGCGGCATCAAGACCATCGGCGACATCAAGCAATTCGTCGCCGGCAAAGTGAAAGCGCGCGCCTAACCGGATAATGGCTTATCTTTCAGATTTGCCACGGACGCGGAACAATATTTTTGTGACCGTTTGACATCGTGTCCACCTCCCTCACTCCCGAAGCCGAGCAGGCCTTGCGCGAACTGCTGAAACGTTGTTCCCCGGAGACGGTGGAGGCGGCGCTGCGTTTTCGCCGCACCAATGACCCTGCCGGAGTGGATGTCATCGTCCTGGGTATTATCGAGCGGTTTCTCGACCCCGAGGTGCGTCCGCGGCTGCGCTCCGGCGGCGATGGCTTGCGCATCTTCGACGACCTGGGCATTGATTCGCTGACCATGGTCGAGGTGGTGATGCTGGTCGAAGAAGTCCTGCAAATTAAAATCAATAACGAGGAACTGCGCGACCTGCGCACGATTGGCGACATCAAGATCTACATTGACTGCCGGCTCAAAGGTCTGCCGCTGCCGGAGCGCCCGGTTCACGTGCATGTCGCCGAAATTGTCGCCCTGCTGCCGCAGCAGCCGCCGTTTTTGTTCGTGCAGGAAGCCACCCTGAGGCAGGAAGAGGCGCGGGGCGTCTATAAAATCGCCGGGGATGAATTTTTTCTCGAGGGCCATTTTAAAAACAACCCGGTGCTGCCCGCCTCCATCATGCTCGAGGCGCTGGGGCAGCTCGCCGTGCTCTATTTGCTCAAGGCCAAACGCGCGGAATTAACTTCATCGGTGAACCCAGCGAAGATTTTTTTCACCGCGTGTGACGGGGTGCGCTGCCAGCGTGTCTGCCGCCCCGGCGATATTCTCACCCTCATCGTCAAACCCAAGCGCATCAAGCACCCGCTGGCGCGCTTTGAGGGCCATATCACCTGTGGCAACGAGCGCGTGGCCCATGTCGAGGAGATCACCCTGACTTTCGATTACCTTGCCGCGGCGGAACCTGCTCCAGCCGAAGGACGCCCGGTGGAAGCTGCTTCAACCCCGCCCAGCCGCTTGTAGACTCATGCCCAAAGTCGTCGTCAGCGGTCTCGGTTTCATTTGTCCCATTGGCAACGACCAGTCGGTGGTGGCGCAAAATTTGCGCGAACTGCGCCATGGGCTGTCCGTCTATCCCCGTTTCGAGGCGCCCAACATTCCGGTGCGCGTGGCCGGCTTGGTCAAGGATTTCGTCGTTGATTCCCCCGAACCCGAGGATTGGAAATATCCGGCCATTTACAAACTCCGGCGGGAGACCTTGCGCGGTTTTGCGCCCCATGTGCTCTACGCCTATTGCGCGCTCACCCAAGCCATCGCGGACGCAAAGCTGACGCCCGAGGATGTTTCCAATCTCGACACGGGTCTTTTTACCGCGTCCGCGGGCTCGGCCATGCTGACCTATCACAACCTTGGGCGCATGGAAAAATTAGGCGTGGCGCGCAGCACGCCGATGGGTGTTGTCTCGTCCGTCGTGGGCACCTTGAGTTACAATTTGGTCGCGGCGTTTAAGATTTTGGGTTCGTCATGTGGGTTCGCTTCGGCCTGTGCGTCATCCGGCCACGCGCTGGGCTTTGCGTGGGAGGAAGTCGCCTCCGGCCGCCAGAAACGGATGCTCGTTGTCGGGGGCGAGGATGGAAATTTGGAAACCATTCTGCCCTTTGCCGCCATGCGCGCTTTGAGTTTAAACCCCGACCCCAATACCGCGTCACGCCCGTTTGATGTCGCGCGGGACGGCTTTGTCGGTGCGGGCGGCGCGGTGGCGATGGTGCTGGAATCCGACGAGGAAGCTACCCGGCGCGGCGCGGAAGTTTATTGCGAGATGCCCGGCTGGGGCATGGCGTCCGACGGCTACAACGTCGCCATCTCCCACCCCGAGGGCAGCGGCCTGGTGCAGGCGATGAAACTCGCGCTGCGGCGCTCCGGCTTGCAACCCGGCGAGGTGGAATATATCAACGCGCACGCGACCTCGACGCCCATCGGCGACACCTCGGAAATCCGCGCGCTGAAGACTCTTTTTGGGACGAATCAGGCGGATGGCCCGGCGATCAGCTCGACCAAGGCGCTGACCGGCCACGGCTTGTCGCTGGCGAGTATTTTGGAAGCCGGCATCTGCGCGCTGTCCATCAAGCACGGCTTCATGCCCGGCTCGGCGCACATCCTAAATCTGGATCCCGAGGCATTGGGCCTGAACATTATCCGCACCACAGTCAATGAACGCCCGCAAGTGGCGATTAGCAACAGCAGCGGCTTCGGCGGCGCGAATGTCGCGCTGGTGTTTAAGGCGGTTTAATGAAATGAACTTTCCCGCATCCATGAAGGATGCTGCTGACGCCGCAGTTTGATTGTGTATTAGTTGGCCCATGTCTCCCTTGCGCCTAGCGTACTTGTTCACGACGTTTCCCGAAACGTCGGAGACATTCCTGCAGCGCGAAGTGCGGGCCATGCGCAACCAACGGGTGGATTTCACGCTCCATTCGCTCTGGGGCGGCCAAGCGGAGTGGGAAGGCCGGCCGGTGGATTGTTTTGATTTAACATCAATCGTCGAACTCCTGGTATGGCTGCCGTACTGGCTTTGGCGCAAGCCGCGGGTGTTTTTGGAAATAGGTACGGTGCTTACCCGTCGTACGCCCGTCTCCGCGTTGAATCTTGGCGAAAACCTGCTGGGCATGGCTTTTGCGCTCATTCACGCGCGCCGCTGGGAAAAACTGCCCAACCGACCGCACCTCTGCCACGCGGTGTGGGCGACGGGCCCGGCCGCTGCCGCCTGGGTGCTCGAACGCCTGCTCGGCATTCCTTACACGATGGGCGCGCAGGCCTACGATGTCTTTCAACACGGCGGCGACTGGTTGCTGGACGAAAAATTGCGCCACGCTCGACTCGTCCATACTACGACAGTGTCCACACAATCGCGCCTGCTCGCCCTCGGCGCAAATTCCAGGCAGGTGGTGCTCATCCGCCGCGGGTTGGATGCCATTCTTCCCCTGCCCTCGCGACGTGCTCCCGGCAAAGTTCTGCACCTGCTCGCCATTGGTCGGCTCATTCCGAAAAAAGGCTATTTTGCATTACTGGAAATCCTGAGCAATTTACGCGGCAAGGGCGTGGCGTTCGAGTGCCGCATCGTCGGCGGCGGGCCATTGGAGTCCGCGCTGCGCGCGCGCATTCGCGAATTAAGCTTGGAGAAAAGCGTGCAACTGTTCGGCGTGCTGCCCTATGACGACACCGCGCAGCTCCAGCGCGAATGGGCCGACGTGTTTTTGTTCACCGGTCTCGTTGCCCCCGATGGCGACCGCGACGGCCTGCCCAATGTGATTCCTGAAGCCATGGCCGCCGGCCTGCCGGTTATCACCAGCCCCGTTGCGGGCACCACCGAGGCCATCGTGAACGGCGAAACCGGCTGGGTGGTTCCCCTCGATAATTTGGATGCCTGGCGCGAAGCGATTTTAAGTTCCACGAATAGCTCTGATGCTGTCGAATCCATCCGCCATCGCGCCCACGCTTGGGTTTTGAATAATTTCGATGCTTTCCGAAATGCCACCATGCTGGCAGACGCCATCCGCCATGCCGTGCTGGGCAATCGTAGTGATGTAAGTTAAGTGATATTTTTAAATCGTCTATAGGGTCAATTGGAGTCCCGCAGGGGCAACCAAAAATCGGGAATCTGGTTTGCCTTGGAGCAACACCCCTTGCGCCTCTTCGTAAGTCGAATTGCCATTCTTCGAGGGAAGCTACCGTTAAATTCGCCGCGCGCCTACAGGATTACCCTGAGAGTTTAACCAGATAATACCCCCGTGCTTTGCGGGTTTTACCTGATAAACCTTTTCCCCCCATTGGACGATAGTAAGGCAAAGCAAACAACACCACACCATGAACACCTCCACTGCAACTGCGTCCACCCTGTTTCCCCAACTGGTCATCAGTCGCACCCGCCAGCCCTACCCCAGCTTGGGCCAGCGCGACCCGCTCACGGCCACCGCCCGGTCCGCGAAGAGCGCGCCCTATGAACGCCGCGACCTAGCCTCGCTATTGCGCCTCGTTACCTGGATCTTTCAACCCTTGGCCAAGCGCAAACAACTGACTTTGCAGGTTAACGCCCCCGTGGCGGGCCTGAACGCGGTCTGCGATGAAATCCGCCTGCAACGCGTGTTGGAAACCCTGCTGACCAACGCGGTCAACTTTTCCCCGCCCAAATCCACCATCGTGCTGTCGGGCCGCCATGAGGGCCATTCACTACGATTCACTGTCGAGGACGAAGGCCCGGGTGTTGCTCCCGACGAAGAGGACTCCATTTTCGACGGCAATGACAATCCGCTTATCCGCTTTATTTCCGAGGACAGCGGCGAAGACAACGAAATGGCCGCCTGCCACCGGATTGTGAGCGCCCATGGCGGCATGATTGCGATGCACAACCGCACTGGTGGCGGCGAACGCTACGAGTTCTCCATTCCGACGGTCATGCCCCGCCTGGCCACCTCCAATGTCGCCTAGGCTGACGCGCTAAATGTCAATTTCTTCGACTTGATTGTGAAAGTCCACTGCACCGGCGGTGACGGCCTTGACGTAGCCCGCGCGGATGACGAAGTCGCCAAAAGTCTCCTCCGGCTGGCGCTCCGCTGCGTAACGGTGGATAATGGGCGTAAGTTCCGCGACGATTTGCTCGTTCGTGATGGATTCCTTGTAAATTTTGTTCAAGCGCGAGCCATTGTGCGCCGCGCCGAGGTAAAGGTTGTATTTGCCCGGCGCTTTGCCAACCAGGCCGATTTCACCCAGGTAGGGCCGCGCGCAACCATTCGGGCACCCGCTGGAGCGGATATGGATGGATTGCTCCGCCAAGCCGGTTGCGCGGATTACTTTTTCCAATTCGCCAATGAGATTGGGCAGGTTGCGCTCGCTCTCGGCCAAGGCCAGCCCGCACGTCGGCAGCGCCACGCAGGCCAGGCCGCCAAGGCGCAACCCCGTTGCATTTTGGTAAGTTTGGTCGAGGCCGTATTGTTTTAAAAGAGAGTCAATGCGCGGGCGTTCAGTGGCCGGCACCGAGCCAATGATAAGGTTTTGGTTCGCCGTGAGCCGGAAATCGCCCAAGTGGATTTTGGCGATTTCGCGCAGTCCTTCCTTTTGCTGGCCGCGCACGCGCCCGCCTTCGATGAAGAGCGTCAAGTGCTGTTTGCCATCGGTGCCGTCCGTCCAGCCGTAGCGGTCGCCATTGTCAGTAAAATAAAATGAGCGCGCGTAAGGCAGTTTGTAACCGAGGCGTTTTTCCACTTCATTGCGGAACCAGGGCAGGCCGCGATCCTGGATGGTGTATTTGAGGCGCGCGTGCTTGCGCTCGGAGCGGTCGCCATAGTCCCGCTGCACCAGCAACACTTTTTCCGCCACGTCCACGACCTGGTCCGGCGCGCAAAAGCCGAGCAGATCCGCCAGTCGCGGGAATGTCGCCCGGTTGCCGTGCGACATGCCCATGCCGCCACCGACGGAAACGTTAAAGCCGATGAGCCGGCCATTTTCCACCATGGCGATGAAGCTGAGGTCCTGCGAATAAATGTCCACGTCGTTGCTCGGTGGAATGGCGATGCCAATTTTGAATTTACGCGGCAGGTAGTGCTTGCCGTAGATCGGTTCGACGGGGTCGGTCGTGACCTCTTCGCCCGATCCGGTGTCGCCCCCCGCCACCCGTTCCTTGTCGAGCCAGATTTCGTGGTATGCCGGCGTGCGTGGGGAAAGATGTTCCGAAATTTTTCGCGCGTAATCCAGCACCTGGGCATGGATGGCGGACAAGTAAGGGTTCGGGTTGCACATCACGTTGCGGTTCACGTCACCGCAGGCCGCCAGGGTGTCGAGCAGCGATTGATTGATTTCTTTAATCGTGGACTTGAGGTTGCCCTTGAGGATGCCGTGCAATTGAAACGCCTGGCGGGTGCTCAATTTGATGGTGCCGTTGGCGTATTGGTCCGACAGGCGGTCGATTTCCAGCCATTGCTTGGGCGAGACCACCCCACCGGGCACCCGGACGCGAACCATGAAAATAAAGGCCTTTTCCAGCTTCTGTTTACGCCGTTCGTTGCGCAAATCGCGATCGTCCTGCTGGTAAGTACCGTGAAACTTCAACAATTGGGTATCGTCCTCCGCGACCGCGCCAGTGGATGTATTGGCCAAACCCTCAAGAATGGTTCCCCGAAGGTAGTGGCTAGCCTCTTTGATGCCCTCGTTTTTGGAGGGCTCTTTGATCGGCGTAACTTCTATAATGGCTTCACTGCTCATAGACTTAGGTATTATTCGTCTAATCTTAGGTTGATTAGGCAAGATAGTCAAGTATGGATTGCTTCGCTTTTATAACGACAAAGATGGTTCAAAAAACCCGGGGGTGGTTGGACAAAAGGGTTGAGTGTGAGCAGAATCAACCCAGGCTGCAAATGCAATCATGCCGGCATTATCGCCCGTATGACTGGGCTCCGCCACAAGCAGCGGCAAGTTGTGGCGCTGCGCCAGTAATTGGAACGAACCTCGTAAAACCTGGTTATTGGCCACACCGCCGGAGAGCCCGAGACTTTTTATGGCTGGAAGGTGGCCGGACGGCAACAGCAGCGCTGATTCCGTTTTGGCAACCAGTTGGCCCACCACGGCGGCTTGATAACTGGCGCATAAATTGGCTTTCTCGGCCTCGATTTGCGCGGGACTCATTTTTTGCAGCCTATAGCGCAAACTGGTTTTTAGCCCGGAAAAACTGAACGACGACGCGTTCAATTCGCCACCCTCCCCCAGTGCACGGGGAAAGTCATAAGCTCGGGCCTCACCCTTCAGCGCAAGTTGTTCGACCAGCGGCCCGCCGGGATAGGGCAGGCCGAGCAGCTTCGCGCCTTTGTCGAGCGCCTCGCCTGCGGCGTCATCCACCGTGCGGTTCACGACACGGACTTGTCCGCCTTCTTCCAGAAGAAATAATATCGTGTTTCCGCCGGAGACAATCAGACCCAGATGCGGCAGAAGCGAGCGCAAGTTATCCGCAAACGCGGCGGGTTCCTGCGCGTGGAGAGAAATGAACGGCGACCACACATGACCGCGCAAATGGTTCACCCCGGCCAGCGGGATGTTTTTGGCCAATGCCAGCGCCTCGGCCATGGCCAAGCCCAACGCCAGGCAACCCGCAAGCCCCGGCCCGTAGGTAACCGCAATTTGTGTGACGGCGGAATATTCCGGCTGCTGCGCCGCGAGTGACAGCAAGGCGGGAAAACGCTCCAGATGCTCACGACTGGCCAAATCAGGCACCACGCCGCCGTAGGCTTGATGCAGGGCAATCTGGCTGTGCACCCATTCGCCGGTGAGCCCGCGGGCCGGGTCGAATAACGCCAGCGCCGATTCGTCGCAGGAACTTTCGAGGGCGAGGATCATGCGGCAAACTACTTGGCAAAATCCGGCGTGGCCGCGCGGATTACCCCGGCCGCTGTCTCAATTTCCAGGTCGGGCAAGGGAGTGAATCCGAACGACGCGGCAAATTCATCAGGGTGTTCATGGCGCAAGTCGGAGCGTTCCAGGCGCAGCAAATCGCTCGTTTCCGCTGACAGGCTCATCGGCAGGTCCGGCGTGATGCCTTTGTCCTGAATCGTGCGACCGCTGGGCAGATAATAGGCTTCGGTGGTCAGGCGCAACCCACCGCCGTCACCCAAAGGCATCACCGTCTGCACAATGCCTTTGCCGTAGCTGCGTTCGCCAAGAATGAGGGCGCGGCCCTTGTCCTGCAAAGCACCCGCCACGATTTCCGACGCGCTGGCGCTGTTGTTGTTCATCAGCACCACCACCGGACCGGTGAAGTGGACCTCACTGCTGCCAGTGGTGGACCGGCGGCCATCCTCCTGTCCATCGCGACCGCGGGTGCTTACGACCAATTCGCCGGCGGGCAACAAGGGCTCGAGAACTTCAACCGCGGCATCGAGCAGGCCGCCGGGATTGTCGCGCAAATCCAAGACCAGTCCGCGCAAACCGCTTTTCTTTTGCGATTGCGCATCTTTCTGCAGTTGGGCGATGGCGTCAGCAAACTCCTGGCCGGTCTGTTTGCCAAACTGCGTCAGCCGCAGGTAGCCGACGCCATCCGGTCTCAATTCCGTCTCGCGCACATTGGGGACATCGAATCCACCCCGGGTAAGGTTGGACACAATGGGCTGCGATATACCCGCGCGCTCAAGGGTAACCTGAACCGATGAACCATCGGCGCCCCGGAGGAGGTCAGCCACGGCCGGGACGGTGAAATCGCGCACATCGGTGTCGCCGACTTTAACGATGCGGTCGTCCACCCGCCATTTGGCATCCTGGGCGGGGCTGGCGTCAAAAACCCGGTAAATTTGAATGCGACCATGGCTGCGCTCAATTTCCACGCCCACGCCGACAAAACGCTGGTCACTTTCGCGGATGAATTCCTGATAATCGGCCGGCAGCATGTAATCCGTGTAGCGGTCAAGCCCATCCAACACGTGATTCAAGGCCGAATCCGCGAGTTTGTCGTAACCAACCTTATCGGGGTGCAGGTAATCCTGGTGGGCCAGTT
The DNA here is from genome assembly GCA_964499725.1 of uncultured Opitutales bacterium. Classification (GTDB taxonomy): domain Bacteria; phylum Verrucomicrobiota; class Verrucomicrobiia; order Opitutales; family JABDGR01; genus JABDGR01. The sequence goes on along the minus strand of CAZCMU010000010.1, from coordinate 15,864 downwards.
CCATGACCTTGCCAACCCGCCACCACTGCTGTAAAAATTGCAGATCAAAGTAACCCCGGAGTTCCGCATCCAACGCCAAACGAGTCAGAAACGCCGTGAGCACAAAGATAAACACGACAGGCAGAAAGACCCGCTTGAACAGATTGGGTGGACGCGACACGGTGTTAAATAAACCGTGGATTGCAACATGAACCCGGCTTCCGCGCAAGCGCGTTCCCCCACCCCGGCGAATCCGGCGCTGCTCGCGTACCTGCGGGTCCGGGCCGATGCCCGTGGCGTGATGAGTTTTCGAGATTTTACCGACGCCGCGCTCTATGCGCCCGCGTTGGGTTATTATTCGGCTCCGAAACTACCGCGGGTAGGCCGCCGGCCAGATAGCGATTTCTACACCGCCAGCAGCCTCGGCGGCGGTGTTTTTGGCCAATTACTCAGAACCGCCGCCGCCAACGTGCTGTCGTCAGAAATGCCGTCGGATTTTACCCTGGTTGAAATTGCCGCCGAACCTGACGGAGGAGTTTTTGACAACGAGGCCACACCCTTTGCGCAAGTGGAGACGCGCTGCTTGGGCGACGAGCTGATCCTACCCTCGCATGCCGTGGTGTTTGCCAATGAATGGCTCGACGCCCAGCCCTTCCACCGCTTTGTCTTCCGACAGGGAGCCTGGCGTGAACTGGGCGTGCGTATTGATGGCGACAGTTTGGAGCAAATCGAACTCCCGGCAATTTCCCCGGCTGCCCAATCCTTGACGGAAAACCTTCCTTCTGAGGCGCCGGAAAATTACCACCTCGATATTTCGCTCGACGCAGAAAAATTACTGCGCGAGTTCGTCGCAACCCCCTGGCGGGGATGCTTGATGCTGGCCGATTATGGCTACGATTGGGAAGAGCTCCTGCATCACCGACCGGCCGGCACCGCGCGAGCTTACTCCCGCCACGAAATTTCCGGTGACTTGCTGGCGCGACCCGGCGAGCAAGACCTCACTTGTCATGTCTGTTGGGACCGGCTGGAAGCGATTCTGACGCAGGCGGGCTTTGACAATGTTCGGGTTGAACGACAGGAGGCTTTTTTTATGCGCCAGGCCAAGCTGGAAATTGAGCGAATCATGACAGAAAACCCGGGTCAGTTTTCACCGGCCAGACGAACACTCATGGAATTGCTGCATCCGGCCCACCTCGGGCAGAAATTCCAAATTCTCTCAGCGCGCCGGGCCTGACGCGCTTTTTTCATTGCCAGTGCGCCGGGATTTGCTACCGTGAATCCTTGCTTTTCGCTCGGGTGGTGGAATTGGCAGACACGTACGCTTGAGGTGCGTATGCCGAAAGGTGTAAGGGTTCAAGTCCCTTCCCGAGCACCCTTTTCCCTCCTTTCGCGTGACGCCCGCCCTGCTGGAAAAGCTGCCGACCTCCTGGCCGCCGGTCAGCCCCTCGCCGACCTGGCATCGTAACCTGGCGCTGACCATTCCCCTGGCCGCCTGCTGTGAGGCCACCCGCGCCCACGCCACGAGTTTTTTCTTCGCCTCGCGCCTGCTGCCGACGCCCAAAAAATGCGCCGCGTACGCGCTCTACGCCTTTTGCCGCTGGGTGGATGACACTTTCGATGAAATGGAAGCCGGACGCGCCGCGCCCGAAGCAACGGCTTTATTTGCTGCGTTGGATGATATTTTGGCCGGTCGTTCCACTCTGCCCTTTGCGCCGGCCTTTGCCGTGACTTGCCGCGAGTACGGCATCGAACGCGCCTGGTGCCGCGACCTCATCGAAGGCTGCGCCCGCGATCGCCTGCCATTGCGTCTGGCCAATTTGGCCGAGTTGGAGGTTTATTGCTATTATGTCGCTTCCATCGTCGGCATCATGATGAGCCGGATTTTCGGTCTGCAGGACGCCAGCCTCTTGCCCCGCGCCGTCGAAATGGGCCTCGCCATGCAATTGACCAACATCCTGCGCGACGTGCGCGAAGATTATGAACGCGGACGCGTGTACCTGCCGGCGGACGAACTCGCCAGATTCGGCATCAGTGAAGACCAATTGCGCACGGGCCAGGTGGACGGCCATTGGCGCGCGTTGATGGACTTTGAAATTATTCGCGCCCGCGAATGGTATCTGGGCGCCGAACTGGGCTTGCCTGGACTGGACAACGACGGCTCGCGGATGACAGCGCGCGTGATGGGCCGCCTGTATGCGGGCATCCTCGGCGAGATTGAGCGGCACCAAGGCGACGTATTCACGGGCCGCCGTTACGTACCGATTTGGCGCAAATGCCTCATCCTGGGCCGCTGCCTGGTCACGGCGGCGTGACCGATTATCCAGCCTGGGCGGCGTCGTCCTGGGAAGATCCGTAGGAAGGGGCCTTGCGGGCCCAGGCGCGCTCGACGAGGGCGCGAAAATCCGTGCTGTGCACGGGCTTGGCCAGGTAGTCATCCATACCCGCATCCAGGCACATTTCGCGATCACCCTTGATGGCGTTGGCCGTGACGGCACAAATATACGCGGCGCCATTCTGGTGCGTATCCCGTCCGTGCTCCTGCTCCCAAATGCGCAAGCGCCGCGCCGTTTCCAGACCATCAATACCCGGCATTTGCACATCGAGCAAAATGAGGTCAAAAGCCTGCAGGCTCACCAATTCCAGGCACGCAGTGCCGTTTTCCACGCAAACCGGATGATACCCCAGTTTGCGCAACAACAACTGCGTTATCTGGCGGTTGCCGAAATTGTCCTCCACGAGCATGATGCGCAATGGGTGAAAATTGGCCACGGGGAAGGCCGGTGACAACACGGAGGGTGCGGTGGTCTGGCTCTGGTTGCGTTCCTTGAGCACCTCGAGCGTGGTGTCGTAAAATTGCGAGAGACGGATGGGTTTGCGCACGGCGCCAGCCAGCCACACATTTTCCGGCTTGGTGGTATTGCAATCGTGATCACAAATGAGGAACGCGGGCGGCAAAGATGAATTGCTGGCGGCCGCCTGCATCCGGCGCTGGTCTTTGGCGGGGGTGGTGCTGTCAAACAAGACCAAGTCGAATTTTTCCCCCGCTTCGAGACGGGCCACGGCGTGTTCGCTGGAAATTTCCGCTTCGACCGTCAGGCCAAATTGTTTCGCAAAATCCTGCAGTATCCGGCTGCGCACGGGCTTACTGTCAATCAGCAATAGCTTCCGGCCGGACACCAGATGTTCCGGCAACCTCCAGGAAGTCGGGGCAATGTCATCCGCCAATTCAACGGGCAGGGTAAAGAAGAATACGGAGCCCTGGCCTTCCACGCTCGAAACACCCAACTGGCCGCCCATCGCCTCAACGAGGCGCTTGCTGATGGCCAAGCCGAGGCCGGTGCCGCCATATTTGCGGGTCGTCGAGGAATCAACCTGCGAAAAGGGCTTGAAGAGCCGGTCCACTTTTTCCGCCGGAATGCCGATGCCGGTGTCGGTGACTTTGAACTCCAGCAGCACGCGCTTGCTGTCGCCCATGGCCGCCTCCTTCACTTGCACCGAGACGACGATTTCACCGTGCTCGGTGAATTTCATGGCATTGCCGACCAAGTTGGTGAGCACCTGCCGGAGCAAGCCGCCATCAGCCAGGACCGCCGCGGGGGCGTTGGCGGCAATATCGCACAGCATTTCAATCGAACGCTGGCCCGAGCGGGGCAGGATGGTTTCAATCACTTCCTCGACACAACCGCGCAAGTCCATCGGCAGCGGCTCGACATCCACGCGTCCGGATTCGATTTTGGAAAAATCCAGAATGTCATTAATCAGGCTCAACAATTGATCGCTGTTTGAAGAGATGGCCCGCGCATATTCGTGTTGCTCGGCGGTTAGCGCGGTGTCGGCCAGTAAATCGGCAAAGCCGATGATGGAATTCATCGGCGTGCGGATCTCATGGCTCATCACGGCCAGAAAGCTGCTCTTGGCGCTGTCGGCCCGCTCCGCCCGCTCCTTCGCCAATTGCAACTCGGCGGTGCGCTCGGTCACGCGAACTTCAAGCTGGTCGCGCGCTTCCCGCAATTTTTTCTCGGCCTTCTTGTGCTCACGCAAATCGCGCAAGAGGCGCAAGGTGACGCCGACAATGAAGACCACGCCCAGCACCGTGGCCAAGTCGGTGGCCAATTCCACCCAGCCGGCGCTGTTGTCGTTGGTTTCCTGGTCCTGGGCGAGCGAATTTGCCTCCGTGGACTTCAGCTTCCCGATTTGCGTGCGCAAATTGTCCCGGTTTTGCAGGAACTGTTCCGACTGCAGCACGGCCAGGCCCGCCTTGAGCCCTTCTTTCGTGCTTCGTTGCATCGCCCCATCCATAATAATGATGCGTTCATCAACCAGTTGCTTGATTTCCGAATAGTACTGCGCCTGCAGCATGGAACTGGAAAATGTGCTCTCAAAATATTTCTCGTCGTCTTCGACGATGAGCTGCCTTTTCTCGCATCGCTCCCGGTCAGCGGGATTGCCGGTGGTAAAATAAACATAGGCCGCGTTCGCAGAATCGGAGATATCCATCTGCAACGAAGCCAGGTGGTCAAGCATTTGATTGGTGCCCGATTGGTCCTGCCGCGCATGAATCAGATTCTGAATGTTTTTCCAGGAAAACAGCCCAGAAATCAGTAACACCACGAGGGCAAACAGATAACCACCACGCAGCCAAAAATCTGAACGGCGTCCAGAAGTTGATTGCGGGGGGGCGGCCATGGTGGGGTTGTCCATCGGGGCAAAAATTATTGCAACCATCAGCTACCAAGCCGTTGATAAAACGGCTAAGTGTACTATCGACTCACTACCCTCTAGCTTAATCCTCGTCAGCCAATATTCAAGTCGCCAATTTAACCCAGGAATAATATTTTAAAATTTTATATATATTTGAATTATAATGATTTATGCAATTTTTAGCGTCACGGGCCCGCAGGAGTAAAGGTAAAAGCATAGCTTACTTGCACCCCTCCCGGCGGTGGATCCACATTGGTCAACAGTCGCAGCGCCTGGCGGACGGCGTCGTCAAATTCCGCGTTCCCGGAGGAGCGCGTCAACACTTTCATCACCAAAGAGCCGTCGGGACCAATCACCAGATGGATATCTGCGCTCAAACCCGAAACGCCGCCCGGCGGCACAAAGGCCTCCTGCAAACGCACAATCAGCTTCGATAGATAATCCTGCACTTCGGCCGATGAAGCCGCGTTGGCGCGACCGCGGGCCTGGCCATTGGCGCCGCTGTTGGCGGTCTGGAGATTCTTTACGATCGAATTGACATTAACCCCGACGGTTGGAACGGGCCGGCCAGTGGCGGCTGCAGGGGAGTTACTCACCTTGTGCTGCTGCAAAAACTTTTGGTAGTCGGTAAGCGGCGGTTGATTCGCCGCCGGTTTGGGCACCACCGTGCTGGCATGGGTCAGGGCCGGCTTCGGCGGCACAGGTTGGTTCACCACGGCGGGCGCAGGTTGGGCTGGTTCCGGCTGAGGCGGGCTGGGCGCGGCCGGAGTGGTTGGATTCGGCAGCGAGAAATTTGGCGGCCCGGGCGCGGCGGCTTCGTCGGTGGCAGAATCCGAGGGCGGCGCGGCCACGAGTTCGAACACTTTGTGTTGCTCGGGTTGGGGCGCGGGCTTGAAGAGAAAGAAACCCAGCACCGCCACCCCGAGCAAAACGTGCAGCAACACCGCCAGACTGAAGGCCAGCGTGGAGCGCGAATCGTCGCGGTATGGCATCGCGAGGGTCATCTATTGAACTTGAGTATCGTAGCTGAGTTTGGTCAGCCCGGTTTCCTGCAAAAGCATGTACACCTTCGCCACTGCTCCATAGGGAACACTGTCGTCCCCCCGGATGGAGACGACCGGCGGGTCGGACTGCGCAGCCAGGGCCTTAAGGTCAATGCGCAGTTCATCCAGCGTCACCGGATTTTTCTCATAGTAGTACTGGCCGTCCTTGCTGATAGTCACCGACACGTATTTTAACTTCGGATTGCGGTCGGCGGCGGGGTTGCGTGACTGCGGCGGCAGGTTGACTGGAATGGTCTGCTCCAGCAACGGCGTGGTAATCATAAAAATAATCAGCAGGCAAAACACCAAGTCCAGCAGCGACGTGATGTTGATCTCCGACATCGCGCTGAGGCGGTCCTTGCGTTTGAAGACTCTGGCCATGGCGGTAAAAAGTTGCGGCGATTAATCTTCTTCCGAGACGTCGAGGCGCAGGTAGCGCTCCGTGGGCGACGGTTTGGGTTCGGGCGGAGATGACTTGGCTGCGGACGTTGCGGGCGGCTTTACTGGAGGCGGCCACGCCGGAGCTGCCGGCTGGTGCGCGGCCATCGGACTCGGCAACGGCGCGGCTGGCGCTTGTGGCGCAACGGGAATTGACTCGGCCTTCTGTTTTTCCATCTCCAATTCCATCCGGTCGGCCAGCCAGCTCGCATAATTTTCGAGCTCGGTAATCATCAGCTTGGTTTGCGAGAGCAAAAAGTTGTAGCCAAAGACCGACGGAATCGCCACCAGCAGGCCACACACCGTCGCCAGGAGGGCCGACGCCACGCCCGGAGCCAGATTGCTCAGTGACGCATTGCCGCCAATGGCCATGCCGTTGAACGCCACCATCACGCCCACCACCGTGCCCAGCAGGCCCATGAACGGCGCGCCCGACACCAGTGAACCCAGCAACACCATCTTCGCCTCGTAGCGCACACATTCATCGCCCAGTCCGCGCTGCAGCGCATTTTCAATGAGCTTCATGCGCACCGAGGGCTCGCGATCCGCTTCGTGTTGCCGCGCCGCCTCCAGCGCGCTGTGGAACATCCGCGCATAGGGCGTGCTTTGTCGCAGCGTGGCGGAGATGCTCAGGCTCATCAATGTCTCGGCGTCGCTCAGACGCGTATGGAAAGCCAAGTTCGATTGCCGCCAGCGCGACAAGTCCAGGTATTTGCCAATCATCACTGTCCACGCCAGCAGGCTGAAAATAATCAGCAGGATGACGATGGCTTTCCCAAACGGCTCCGCGCGCATGAACGTATCCAGGACATTGAATGAGCCGGCGCCCCCGGTCTGAGCCAGGAAAACGGGTGCCAGCCAGTCATGCATTTGTGGCAGTAAAGTCGTCAGCATGTCAGTCGAAAGTGTTGTGGATTAGATGGTTTGAGCTAGGAAATCGTTCAATCGTTGAGCGTGCCGCAACTCAGCTCGTCGCGCAACCGAAAAGGCGGGAAAAGTTCGGTGATTTTTCGAGTGCGCTCTTTCGGATTGCGGTTGACCGCCACCGAGCCAAGGATTTCGAGCCAATGCCTGCGGATTATAAGTCAGCCACCCTCGACGAACTGACGCGCAAGGGCGCCACCTTGGCCCAAACGCTCACACTGGTGGGTTTCGATGGCTTCATTGATCGCATCATGCACGCGGTGCGCGAGCGCCATGGCCTCGGCGACGACTACGTTCCCTTTGCCGGATTGAAACCGTTTGGTGAGCGCATCATCGCCGCCGCCGGTAAGAGTACCAATGTCGAACTCTTCCTTCTGCGCGAGCAACTCGGCGGCAATGGTCCGTTGATGGCGCGGGCGATGATGAACGCCGGAATACCGGTTCGTTACATCGGCGCGCTCGGCCGTCCGACTGTCCATCCCCTGTTTCAAGATTTTGCCCAAAACACCTCCGCCATCAGCCTGGCCAACCCGGGCATTACGCACGCGCTGGAATTTTCCGACGGCAAGCTCATGCTCGGCGAACCGGCGTCAATGGAAGAGCTGACCTACGCCCGCCTCGTCGAAACCGTCGGTGAAGCTGCGTTGCTCGATTTGCTAACGCGGGCGGATTTGATTGCGCTGGTGAATTGGACGCAGACGCCGCACATGACCGAAATGTTCAACGGCTTGCTCACGCAGGCCCTGCCCAAGCTCCCCGCGCGTCCACGCCGCTTTTTCTTCGACCTCGCCGACCCCGCCAAACGTCCGCGCGAGGAATTGCGCGCCGGCCTCGAGGCCATTGCGCAATTTCAAAAATTCGGCGATGTCGTTCTCGGCCTCAATCTTTCCGAAGCCCAGCAAACCGCCGCAGTGCTTGACGTGCCCTTTACCTCAACGACACCCGACCGCGTTCAACCAGCGGCCGCGAACATTCGTGAGAAACTCGGGATTCACTGCGTCGTTATTCACCCCCTTGAAGGCGCGGCTTGCGCCACGCGTGACGGCGTCTGGTGGGTGGAAGGCCCGCATTGTGGAAAGCCCGCCATCACCACCGGCGGCGGCGATAATTTCAACGCCGGCTTCATGACCGCGCACCTCCTCGGCCTGTCCCCACCCTGCTGCCTCACCACCGCCGTGTCTGTTTCCGGTTTTTACGTCCGCAATGCCCACAGTCCGAGCTTGGAAGAACTCATAGGGTTTTTACGGGTGTGGTAAGTCACATTAGGCTAACCAAAAAGCTCTTTATTTCTTGTTAACGTTAGGATCTAACTGGCGCGCCGTAGCAAGATCGGCATTAGCCCCAGCCTGATCGCCCATTTTTGCTTTGATGTTACTGCGCAATTTATAGACACCAGAGACTTTCGGATCTATTGCGATTGCGCTGTTAAAGTCCTCCAATGCTCCAGACAAATCATTTTTTCGATATTTGGCTGCTCCACGAAGGATGTAGGCCGCAGTAGATTTCGAGTCGAGTTCAAGGGCTTTATTTAGGTCGGCAATCGCGCCGTCAAAATCGCCCTTTTGTGCCTTTGCCGAGCCAAGCCCCCTGTATGCAATGGCCAACCTTGGGTCGACGTTAATGGCGTAGTTATAATCGGCAATGGCTGCGTCAAAATCGTGCCTATTTAATTTTATCGAAGCACGATTGATATAACTGGTAGTGTCACTTGAGTTGAGTTCAATCGCCTGAGTACTGTCGTCCAGGGCTCCATCGGGATCACTGCTACTTTTGGCCACGCCGCGATTGCAATAGGCGTTGGCAAGTTTTGGGTCGAGGTTAATGGCCTGGTCATAATCTGCGATAGCTCCAGATAAATCACCCTTTTGGGCCTTAGCCATGCCGCGATTGCTGTAAGTTGGTGCTTCTTTGGGGTCGAGGTCGAGAGATCGATTATAATCAGCCAATGCTCCGTCAATGTCGCCTTTACTGTATCTTGCAAAACCGCGATTATTGAATGTCCCGGCGACTTGGGGATCTAATTCTAAAGCGCGGTCGTAATCGGCAATTGCCCCATCAAAGTCGCCATTATTAGCTTTCTCAATGCCGCTCTTGTTGTAGGCTACCACTTGCGCATTGTTTTTTGCCGCCGGAACCATAGAGCTACAAATTATTGCGATGAATACATAGGCAATGGCCGCAATGTAAAGAATCCTCCACTTTGGCGGAGCGTTGAGATCCTTTCTGAAATCTTTTAATAGTCTGACTCCAAATATCAGGCTAATCATTGCTGCGGAAGTGAAGGCGATGATGACATTTATGCGGGGGCCTAAATTCGTGCCAGAAAGCGCAGGCATCCAAAATGGCGATGAAAACGATAAAGCCACTGTGCCAATCCAAATATAAATAAGCCGCTTTTTGGTCTTTTCCTGGTCGCTTGCGACTGTCGCGGCGCTGAGCCGCCCCGAAGCCACCATGGCGGCTTTTTCCTTTTTTAATTCTTTGATGTAGACGAAGGTGAACCAAAGCGGAATAAAGAGGACCACCGAGATTAGCGTCTGAATGCCTTGGGGGATGCCGAGAGGATGAGAAAAGACATTTAGCGTCATTATCGCTGATGTCGTCAACGAGGCGATATTGAGTTTGGTGCGCGTGGTCATTTTTTGAAAAACGGGGATACCTTTAGCTAGATTGTTGATATCGGTGTCCCTCGTCGAGCCGAACGTCGATTCGTCCATTCTTCACTTGCCGAAGGCTTTGTCCCTCTGTCCCTTTGCTCCTTTGTCCCTTCCCACCAGAATTGCATTGTCCCGCCGCCGCATTTTGATTCATTCGATTTGCCCATGACCGTCCCGCGCTCAGCTTTTTTCCTCTCCTTCGAAGGTTCCGAAGGCAGTGGCAAGAGCACGCAGATTGACCTCCTTGCCGCACGCCTTAAATCCGCCGGCCACGAGGTCGTCGTCACGCGCGAGCCGGGCGGCACTGAAATTGGCGAGGAAATCCGCCATCTGCTGAAGCACTCCAAGAGCGGCCATGCGATGTGCCCCGAGACGGAGCTTTTGCTTTTTGCCGCCAGCCGCGCGCAGCTCGTGCGCGAAGTCATCCTTCCCGCCTTGCGCGCGGGCAAAATAGTTTTGTGCGACCGTTTTCTGGATTCGACGACCGTTTACCAAGGCGTGGCGCGCAAGCTCGCCGCCGACCCGGTGGCAATGATTAACCAGTTCGCCGTGGGTGAAATCCTGCCCGCGCTTACAGTCATACTTGATGTCCCGGCAGATGTCGGCCTGGCCCGCGCCCGCCGCCGCACAACCGAACTGCCCGACCGCATGGAGCAGGAAGCCCTCGATTTCTATCAGCGCGTGCGCGAAGGGTACCTTGCTCTCGCAAAATCCCTTCCCAACCGTTTTCTCGTCATGGACGGCACCCTGCCCTCCGCCCAAATCACCGACACCATCTGGCAGGAGTTCCTGCGCCGCCATGGTTAAGCTCGCCGAACTCGACGCCAGCGCGCCCCGCTCGCTGCGGGCCTTTACCTCGGCTTTGCAGAAAGGCCGGCTGGCCCACGCCATTTTAATTCACGGCGACCACCCGCCCGCGCTCGAAGCCGCCTGCCTGGAACTCGCGGGCCGCTTGCTCAATACCACCGAAACGGTGAAGCACCCCGATTTTTTTCCGCTGCGCCCCAGCGGCAAGGCCCGTACCATTAAGGTGGATGTCCTGCGCGATTTCCTGCGCAAAATTCAGCTCACGGCCTCGGCCGGCCCGCGCAAAGTCGGCGTTGTTTACGAGGCCGACCGCATGCCCGTGGCCACGGCCAACGCATTTTTAAAAACCCTCGAAGAACCGCCTGCGGACACAACCCTCTTTTTGCTGACGACGCGTCCGAATGATTTACTGGCAACCATCCGCAGCCGCTGTTTTCACCTGAAACTCCCGGCGGCCTCAGCGGCGCTCACAGATGCGGACTGGCTGGGCTGGCGCACGGATTATGCGGCGTGGCTGGGGCGCTTAATGAGTGACGATAAACCTCGCCCCAGCGATTTGGTGCTCGGCGCTTACGGCTTGGGTGCGCGCTTCGAGGGCATCTTGCAACGCCTTGGCGATGCCGCTTGGGAAAAGACCAAGGCGGAACTGCCCGCGACCCTCGACGATGAGGAAATGGACGCCGCCCAGGCCGGCTTGCACAAGGGTATGCGCACAAGCCTGCTGGTGGAAATCGAACAAGCCACCCGCGACTTCGCCCTCGCTTCGCCGACGCACCCCGCCTTCGTGACCCGTTCAGCGCGCCTGGGCCGGGCTGTGGGCGATTTGGAAAAAATTTCCGGCCTCCTTGAAGTGAACTTGAACGAAGCCGCCGCGCTGGAATTTTTTCTGCTCCGTTCGCTCCGCCATTGGACGGCGAAAAATTGACTTGTTCGCCAAATTTGGATTATCAGTCGCCTCCTCTCCATGCCCGCTCCCGCCAAGAAGCTCGAACCCCTCCGCTTTCTCACGCCCGCGCAAGCCGCCGACGTGCGCGCCCGCCACGGCACGCCCGCTTATGTCTACGATCAAGCGACCTTGCGGCGCAACGCCCATGCCTGTCTGGCGTTTCCCAACGCTTATGGTTTGACCGTGCGCTTTGCGATGAAGGCCTGCCCAAATGCATCGGTGCTACAATTCTTTGCCAGTCTTGGCCTGCATTTTGACGCCAGTTCAGGCTGGGAAGCCGAACGCGCATTGCGCGCCGGCATCTCTGCGCAAAAAATATCCCTCGCGACCCAGGAGCTGCCGGAAAATCTGGCGGATTTGCGCCGCCGCGGCGTTTTATTCACAGCGTGTTCGTTGCAGCAACTCGACCGTTTTGGCCGGCTGTTTCCTCGTGAACCTGTTGGATTGCGTCTGAATCCGGGTTTGGGTTCCGGCCATTCGGGCAAGACCAATGTCGGCGGCCCGGGTTCCAGCTTTGGCATCTGGCACGAATGGCTCAGCCAGATTCATCAAATCGTTTCCGGCCACCGGCTGCACGTCGTCAAAATACACACCCATATTGGTTCGGGCACCGACCCGGCGGTGTGGGAGCGTGTGGCGAAAATGACTTTGCACCTGGCGCGGGAATTTCCCGAAGTCGAGACCGTCAACCTCGGCGGCGGCTTCAAAGTTGGCCGCGTGGCCGGCGAGAAGACCACCGACTTGCAGAAAATCGGCCAGACGGTGAAGGCGCTCTTCCGCACCCACGCCAAAGAAACGGGCCGCCAGTTGCATCTCGAAATCGAACCGGGCACCTACCTCGTTGCCCAAGCAGGCGCGTTGGTGTGCACGGTGCAGGACCTCGTCTCCACCGGCGCGGATGGCCATGAATTCCTCAAGCTCGATACGGGTATGACCGAAATTCTGCGTCCAAGCCTTTATGGCTCACAACACGCGATTGTCGTGGTGCCTGCAGGACGCACTCCCAAGAAAAAAGAAACCAAAAAATACCTCGTCGTCGGCCATTGCTGCGAGTCGGGCGACCTGCTGACGCCCGCCCCCGGCCAGCCGGAGACGCTGGCTCCGCGGCTGCTGGCGCGCGCGGAAATCGGCGACCTGTGTGTGATTGAAGGCACGGGCGCGTATTGCGCGGGCATGAGCGCGAAGAATTACAATTCCTTTCCCGAAGCGCCAGAGGTCCTCTTGGAGGAAACCGGCAAACTCCGCCTCATCCGCAAACGTCAGTCGCTCGACCAAATCGTGCAGAACGAAAAATAAACATGGCGGCAACGCGGCGTGTGAATTTTCCTAAGCTTGCGCGCGGCGTCCCGCTGGTTTTGGCTGTGTTCATGCGACGTTTGCTTAGCCAGGGATTATCTCTACTCGCCCTCGTGGCGCCGATGACCTTGTCGGCCGCCCCGGCGGATGTTCCCGCACCTCCGGCGGGACAGTATTACGTCGCTCAATTCGACCCTGTCCTGCTGCATTTTCCCGCAGGGTGGCCCTTGCCGGGCATCCGCTGGTATGGGCTGGCCTACGTGGCGGGGTTTGTCGTCGCCGCGTGGTTAATGTGGCTCTATGCGCGTCGGGGCCGGCTGCCCCAGAATGCCGACGAGCGATCCACGCTGCTGACAGTCCTCGTGCTCGGAGTGTTGCTCGGGGGGCGGATTGGTTATTTTGTTCTTTACGAACTCTTCGGTGATCCGGCCCGGCGGGCGGAATTTTTTGCGCGCCCGTGGATCATTCTTGAAGTTTGGAAAGGCGGCATGGCCAGCCATGGCGGATTTATCGGCGTGCTGCTCGGCGCCTGGTGGTTTTCGCGCCACAGCAAGTTAAGTTTTTTGCGCCTGGGCGATTTGGCGGCCACCTTGACCCCGCCCGGGCTGTTATTTGGACGGCTGGCAAATTTCATCAATGGTGAGCTTTATGGCAAGGCCACCACGGTGCCGTGGGCGATGATTTTTCCCGAACGACTGACCGACGGCACCATTACCGGCTACACCGGGCCGGTCCACCCCTCCCAACTTTATGAAGCCGCCACCGAGGGGCTGTTGCTGATGATCTACACTCAATGGCGCTGGTGGGGCCGCCCGCCCGCCGGCCAGCCTGGCGCACTGCCCGCGGGGCAATTGGGCGGGGAATTTCTCGTCGGCTATGCCCTGGTGCGCATCTTTTGCGAATTGTTTCGCGAGCCTGATGCGTCGCTATTTTTTGGACTTAGCCGCGGCACCTTCTATTCTCTCTTCATGATTTTGCTCGGCGCGGGAATCATAACGTGGAGTACCCGCCGTACGGCAGCCACGCAGAACTCCTAACTTCATTTCTTTGAAACTAAAATTTATGATGACCCTTTCACCCATGTCCAAATTTTTTGGGCTCATCTTGAGCGTGACCATGCTGGCGCTTTGTTCAGGTTGCTCGGATATTCCTGCGCTGAACAATGTGGCGAGCATGCTCGACCAGCCGGCTTCCGACGATCATGCCTCGATTTCCGATGGCTATTCGCCTTCGACTGAAACGGAATTTGTTCCCTCAGTGAAACTGCCCCCCAAAGACCCCCATGCCTTCAGCATCGGGCTGGTATTGCCAACAGACGCAAGCCATCAGGCCGTCGCGAAGTCTCTCCGCCAGGGCTTGGAACTGGCCGTGGCCGAGGAGAACGCAGCCGGCGGCATCAACGGTCAGCCCATCCAACTCGATCTGGTGGACAGCTCGCCCGCGGCACTCGGCGCTTTGCGCGACCATGGCGAGGCCGTCATTTTGGTGGGCGACGCTTCGCTCGCGATCGCGCAAGCAACCCAACTGGCGGACTATCCGCAACTCGTCGGATTCCTCTGCGATTACGTCTCCGTGCCCAAGTTGACTCCCAAAAATGGCGTGCGGATTTACTTGAATGGCGACCAGGAAGCGAGGGCGATCGAAAGCTATCTTGAAGCGGCGGAAGTGGACCATGTGACCATCGTGCACACCAATGACCTGCTGGGCGAAAGCCACCAGCAATATATGCTCTACCTCATTAGCGCCAACCACAGCGTGGTGACGGCGGCCGAAGCCTACACGCCCGGCGAGCGCGATTTTGCCTTGCTGGCCAAAGCCGTCTATCACTCGGGCAATGAGGTCCTGATCATGGCGGGCAATGGCCTGGAATACCCAAGCATCCTGACGGCGTTTGACGCAGCCGGCTGGACGGGAATCGTTCTCGGTTACGCCGGCAACAGTGGGCTGGCCCCACTTACGAGTGTCGGCCGGTTGGAGCAAACGGCGGCTTATCCCCTGCCCGAATTTGCCATTAACCCGCGCGCCACCGAGGCGGGCCGGGCTTTTGCCGACAAGTATCTGGCCAAGTACGGCGAAGACCCCGGATTGGCCGCCGCCTATGCGTATGACAATATTTACGTTTTGGCCGCCGCCGCCACCCAGGCCGCTTCGAACGACCCGAAAAAAATCCGGGACAGCTTTATCGCGCTCCATAATTACACCGGCGCCGCCGGCCGCTACGACATCAAGGACGATGGCGACACCGAAATGCCGTTGCGCCTGTGGCGCGCCGGCGGGCAGCCCGCGCCGGAACTGCGCTCTTCCGTACCCGCAACGCTGCCCGCGAATTTACAGAAATTGCCGTCCTCCGGTTTTTCGCCCGCGAATCAGCCTTGAGCCCCCGCCATGCCCGCCCCGCCCGCAGCCCGCCTTGCCCGCTTGCGCCAGGAAATCGCGCACCATGATGAATTGTATTACCGCAAGGCGAAACCGGAAATATCCGATTACGAATACGATTTGCTGAAGAAGGAACTGGAAACCCTGGAAAAAGCGCATCCCGAACTTGCCGGGCCGTCGCCCACCCAGACGGTGGGTGACGACCGTTCCGAAGGCTTTGCCACCGTGCGGCATCGCGCACCGATGCTCAGCCTCGACAACACTTACAACGAGGCCGAACTGCGCGAGTTTGACGCCCGCTTGCGTCGCGTGTTGCAGGAAAAAAATCTCGCCCCACCCGGACAGGAACTCGATTACGTCGTCGAACCCAAAGCCGACGGTTTGGCCATCTGCCTGACTTTCGAGCATGGCAAATTGGCGCGGGCCGTCACCCGCGGCAACGGGATGGAGGGCGATGACATCACGGCCAATGTGCGCACCGTGCGCGGGCTGCCGCTCCAGCTCGCGGGGCGCGGGCACCCGGCTAGCATGGAAATTCGCGGTGAAATTTTTCTTACGCTCGTGGAATTTCGCCGCATCAATGCCGAACGCGAAGAGGCCGGGCTGCCATTATATGCCAACCCGCGCAACCTCGCGGCCGGCACGGCCAAGCTGCTCGCCCCGCGCGAAGCCGCCACCCGCCACCTGTGCCTGGTGC